>JAYUUW010000531.1:0-2877 GCA_043754665.1 Anaerolineales bacterium
GGGGGCGGCCGACGCCGCCCTGGCGCAAGACCCCGGCCTGGCGCTGGGCTATTTCGCGCGCGGGCTGGCCGAACTGGCCCAGGGCAACGGCGCCGAGGCGGAAGCCGACCTCAGCCGCTCATACAAATACGTGCTCACGCTCGACCACGCGCTGCCGGCGCAGTGGCAAGCGTTTGTGCTGCACCAAACGGCCAACGGCAAGCACGCCGTCGGCGACGACGACACGGCCATCACGCTGCTGACGCAATCGCTGGCACTGAACGACCAGAACGCCGAGGCGCTGTCGCTGCGCGGCGACCTGTACGCGCGTAGCGCCAACTACGAGGGAGCCGCCGCCGACTACCGCGCCGCCATTGCGCTCTACGCCCGCTTTGCCCCCGGCCAGCCGCCGCTGCCCGCGCTCTACAAAAGTTTGGGTCAAGCGCTGCTGGCGCTGGACCGATGGGCGGAGGCGCAGGAGGCGTTTGAGGCGGCGCTCGACCGCGCCACCGGCGACGCCGCCGCCAACGTGGGCCTGGGTGAGGCTCTGATCCAACAGGACCAATACGCCGCCGCCGTTGTTGCGTTAACGGCCGCGCTCGAGGCCGGGCCGCCCAGTACTCTGCAGGTCGAGGCTTTGGTGTGGCGCGCACGGGCCTACGCCGCGCTGGGGGATTCAACAGCGGCCGTGGCCGATCTGCGCCTCGTGGATGGACTGGTGAGCGGCAGCAACCCGCTGGCCGGCACCGCCGAGGCCCTGCTTACCCAAATCGGTCCGCTGCCCACCGACACGCCCGGCCCCACCGCGACCAGCCCCAGCCCCACGCCCTCGGCCACCGCCAGCGCCACCGAAACCGCCAGCGCAACTGAGACCAGTGCGGCCACGCCGACCCGCACGCCCACCGCCACGCGCACGCCCACCCCAGCACCGTAAACCGCGCCAGCCCCCTTGGCTCAACCAGCCGCCCGCCGTCACTCGCGCCCGCCCTCAACGCTGAAACAAGGTTCCCGCCGGCGTCCCTAAGATCCCAATGTCACTCCGAACCCCGCCTCAGGTGGTCAGTCCCAACGCCGCTTATGCGCGGGTGAGGAGTCTCACCCTGATCATCTTTGCCACACCGTTGGCGGCCGCAAATTTCCGGCCAACCTGGTAGCTTTCCAGCCGACGGCGCATATGCCCAATCGCCCCGCGCCCCCGCTCGGCGCGGCATTTCAAGGTATAATTAGTAGAACAAATTTTCCTATCGGAGGCAGCCACCATGGGCACATCCGGGTCCGCCAAGACCACCTTCATCAGCGACCTCAAACCCGGCGAGCGGGTCACCAGTTACTTCCTCGTCCGGAGCAAACAGCTAGAGGCCTTTCGCGACAAGGCCAAGGGCGAGTTCCTCACCCTCATGCTGGCCGACCGCACCGGGCAAATTCTCGCCCGCATTTGGGACAACGCCCCCGCCATGGCCGAGACCTTCGCCGTGGGCGATGTGCTCAAGATCGCCGGCGACGTGGAAGAGTACCAGGGCCGCACGCAGATGATCGTGCAGAAGGTGCGCGTCGCCAGCGAGGGCGAGCTCTTGCTGGCCGACTTCCTGCCCGCCACCACGCGCGACGTGCCCCAGATGGTGGCCGAAGTGCAGGCGGCGGCGGCGCGCATTACCGAGCCGCACTTGGCGGCGCTGGTGGCGCACTTTTACGACGACCCCGACTTCACCGCGCAACTGGCGGCGGTGCCGGCCTCGCGCCGCCTGCACCACGCCTACATCGGCGGCTGGCTGGAGCATTTGACGCAAGTGCTGGCCTTCGTCGAGACAGCCATTCCGCTGCACCCCGAGCTGAACGGCGACCTGCTGCGCACCGGCGCGCTGCTGCTTTCGGCCGGCAAGGTGCACGAATTGAAATGGGGCCGCGACGTGGAGTATTCGGACGAGGGCCGGCTGCTGGGCCACATTGTGCTGGGCGACGAGGCCGTGGCGCGGGCGCTGGCAGCCATGCCCGACTTTCCGGCCGAGCTAGCGCTGCGGGTGCGGCACATGCTCATCAGCCACCGCGGGCGCTACGAGTATGGCGCGCCGCGCGAGCCGATGACCCTCGAAGCGATTGCGCTGTATCAAATCGAGAGCACCAACACCCAGATCGCCCGCTTCCGCGATGTGCTGGCCACCCGCCGCGACGGCGACCAACCGTGGACCGGCTTCAATCGCCTGCTGGGCCGGCCGCTGTACGCCGGGTATGAAGACGCGGCCGAGGCTGACGAGGGGCCGGAGGGCTAGGCCGAAATCAGGGCGCCACCGCCGTTAACGCCGCGCAGACGCAAGCGCGTTATGCTTTCCATTGACCGAACGGGGGGCGGTGGTTATAATGATTGTTTCGCCCTAAATGAGGAATTTGCGGCCGTATGCCTACTTATGCCTATGAATGCTCGAACTGCGGTGAGCAGTTTGAGCGCGTCCAAAAGTTTACCGATGAGCCGGTAACCAAGTGTCCCAAGTGCAAGAAGAACAAAGTGCGCCGCGTCGTCCAGGCCTCCGCCATCGTGTTCAAGGGGTCGGGCTGGTACATCACCGACCACCGCTCCAACTCCAAGAAGACCGCCGCCAGCGCCAGTTCCAGCAGCAATGGCGACAAGTCCGAGAAGAGCGACAAGGCCGCCGAAAAGGCTGAGAAGTCCGACAAGGGCGAAAAGTCAGAGAAGTCGGAAAAGTCCGACACTTCCGCCAAGAGCGAGAGCAAGCCGGCTAAGAGCGAAAGCAGCTCCAGCGCTAGTTCAGCGAGCAGCAGCAAGGCCAGCAGCAGCGACGACTAAGCCGGCTGCGCGAAACACAAAACAAAAGCCCGTCTCAATGAGACGGGCTTTTTCATTTCACAGTCACACTCAGCGCCCTACAACTGAAACCCGCTTGA
>JAYUUW010000532.1:0-3355 GCA_043754665.1 Anaerolineales bacterium
CCGAACGAAAGCGATGCGGCCATTCGCGCCGGCGTCGAAGCCGGCACGTTCAAGTCCGCGCACCTCAAACTGCTCAACCCCAACAAGCGCGTGGCCGAAGCCCTCAAGATCACCGGCGTCGACATGTTCCTCGACTTTCATCACGACCTGGCTGCGGCCGTGGCGTCTTACTGAGGCGGCGGTCATCGGCACGGGGACGCGCAACCGGGCGGTGAACTCAGGTTCACCGCCCGGTTGGTTAATCACCGCGACTGCGCTTGCCCCGGCTACTCGCAGCCGGCGGGCGGCGGCACGCTGGCGCCCTTCTCCGAGCTGATCTGCCCGGCCTCGATCACGCCGATGACGCGGCGGGCCTGCTCGGGCGTCACCACCAATTCTTCGCCGTACAGCAAATGGTCGGCCACCGTGCGGTAGTACTCGGTGCTGCCGTAGCTGGGCAGGGTGACCTTGACGGTGCTCTCCTGCCGGAAGCCGTTGGCGTACGAGATGAGGGTGAGCGTATCGCCGCCGTGGCGCTCGATGGCCCCCTTGGTGCCGTTGATGCGCCACAGCGGGCGGCCGGCGGCGCTGATGTGCGAGGTCAGATAGTCGGCGGTGCAGCCGTTGTCGAAGCGGATGGTCACCTGGCCGAAGTCCTCATTGGTCACCGACTTCCACACCCGCTTTTGGAAGTTGCCGTTGATCTGCGTGATCTTGGCCGGCACCATGTTTAGAATCCAGTCGATGAAGTGCGCGCCCCAGTCGTACATCACGCCGCCGCTGATGGCCTTATCCGACCGCCACCAGAAGCCGGGGTGGCCGTAGCTCGACATGGCGCACTCGATGTGGAACACCTCGCCGATCAGGCCCTGGTCAATCAGCGCCCGCATGGTCAGGTAGTCGCCGTCCCAGCGCCGGTTGTGGAACAGACTGAGCATCAGGCCCTGGGCATGGGCCAGCGTGATCATGGCGTCGGCTTCGGCCACGGTCAGGCAGAAGGGTTTTTCCTGCACCACATGCTTGCCGGCCCGCAGCGCTTGCAGCGTGGTGGGCGCGTGCAGGTTGTGCGGCAAGATGTTCACCACCAGGTCGAGCTCGGGCAGGGCGAGCATGTCGTCCAAGCTGGTGTAGTAACCTTGCAGGCCGGGCAGCTCGGTCTTGGCGGCTTCCACGCGGGCCGGCACCGCGTCGCACACGGCCACGGTCTGCATACTGGGCGTGGCGTTGATCCAGCCGGCGTGGCCCTTGCCCATTTGGAACAACGGGCCGTAGCCCAACAGGCCGGCGCGGAGGGTCTTGGTGGGGACTTCGGCCCCGGCGCTCCAGGCCACGGCCCGCAGCAGCAGCTTGCGGAACTCGGGGTGCTTCCAGGCCTGCATCGTGTGGCCGTTGGCCAGGTAAGCCACGCGGCCCGCGCCATAGTCGCGCACATAGGCCATGGCGTGCTGCTTGCCCTGGTACAGCGTCTGCGCCAGCACCGTCACGCGGGCCGGGTCGAAGCTTTGCAGGTGGTACATCTCGTCGAACACGCTGAAGTCGGGCACGCGCGTGGTGAGGTAGTGGTCCTTCTGCACCATCTCCACCTTGAACTCGTGGTGCTCGGGGTGCCAGACGAACTCGCCGCCGAGCATGTCGACAAAGTTGCGGTTGCCCCGGAAGCAATCGGCCGCCGCGTGCACGCCGACGAAGCCGCCGCCGCCCTTGACGAAGCTGAGCAGGCCTTGCTCGCGGGCGGGGGTCAGGTCATCCACAAAGCCGGTGGCGTAGAGCACCACGGCCGCGTACTGGCCGCCGGGCAGCGCCGCCAGCGCGTCGAAGTCGCGGGTCATCTCCAGTTCGAAGCGGCCGTCGCGCTTGAGGATATCGGCCAAGATTTGGCCGCAGGCTTCGGTGGCGTGAAACTCCGGTCCGCCAAACACGTACAGCACTTTCTTCATGTGGGTCTCCCAGCTTAGCGCCGAGGGTGTTTGGCTCCCGGCGATGAATAACCTCCCGGCCCCGGTGGGGCAAGGGGATAGATAACCAAGTAGAACGGTACAGCCTGAGTATGGGTGTTGATTGGGTGTGCGCTAGCGCTGGTGAGGCCCGGCACAGGAGTCAGAGGAGATTATAAGCCCGCCCGCGCGGGGCGCAATGGGAACGCCGACGCTATGGCAACAATCGGGCGTTGATCAGCGCGCGGACCAGTAGCAATTCCGTTTCAATCTCCGCGAATTTGGCGGCGGAGCCGGGCCCGGTTCGCAGGATTATCAGCGTATTGAGGTGGTCGATTACTGGGCGCTGTGCCGCAAACACCTGCTTAAGGGCGTCGGCGGCTCGGAGGCCAATGTAGTGATCGTCATCCCGCAGGGCTGTCAGCAGCGCCGTCACTGTTTTTGTTGTCTCGCCGAAATCTGGCAGCGCCTCCACCGCCATCATGCGCGTCCACTGGTTGTGCCGTGGCTGGCGTTGGAGGATGCTGATAATGACCCCTGCGGCTTGGGGATACTGCTCGATCTGGTGTAGCGCCCAAGCAATGTGCACCCAATTATCCGCGCGTCCCTCGTCATCCAATCGGCTGGTCAGCCGGCGCTTGAGCGGCTCAGCGGCGATGGCCAGCTTCAGGTAGCCGGCGGCCTTGATTGGCCGCCAGTCGAGCGATGAGTCAATGGCCGCCAGGATCAGGCGTTCGGCTTCAGCGCGTTCCGGTCCGGCTAGGCGCAACAACGCCGCGACGTCGAGGCCGTTCTGCACGGCCCCAAGCGACGTGTCGAAACAACTGAATTGGAAAGCCTGAAAATCTGGCGATGACACCGGCCACCCTCGCTTTCGTGACACAGATCCGTATAAATACATCAGTCGGCCACGATAGTGGTCGAGCCAGCGCTGGTTGTGCGCGTCGCCGCCGTCGAGCTTGGCGCTGACGAACGTGCCGCGCGCAAACACTTGAGGCGGATGATTATAGTGTAGGGCTAGCAGTACCCGGCCGGCGCGCCTGACTTTGTCCCAGGGCAATCGCATCTTAATTCCTCTAGTTTAAAAGGGGTGAAATTGGCTCAGAAACTTGACCTGGCTATGACAACCCGAGATTTCTCACCGGCCAGAGGGCAGCGTGAGGGCCACCTACCTGAGGCCGGCTTCGAAATGACAGGTAAAAGTGTCTGATCGGTCAACGTCGCACATTTAGATGCGATTGCCCTGGACTTTGTCCGTAGGGCATTCGGGCCTAAAATCACTGCTTCAGTCGGGCCGCCCCCGCACCTGCTCGCCCGGCCATGCTGTCAGAGGGAAGGACGCTATGACGACCGCTCCCGCCGACCAATCCGCCTCGAAGCAAATCAGCATCCCGTTGTCCGAGTTCCGCCGGCTGGCGCTGGGCCGGCTGGTGGCGCTGCTG
>JAYUUW010000533.1:0-3785 GCA_043754665.1 Anaerolineales bacterium
GGTACATCCGCTCGCCAGGGCAGAAGGGATTGGCAACAAAGCGCTCGGCCGTCAGCGCGGGCCGGCCCCAATAGCCGCGCGCCAGGCCGGCGCCGCCAATGTACAACTCGCCCACCGCGCCCGGAGGCACGGGCTGAAGGTTTTCATCCAGAACGTAGGCCTGAACGTTGGCCATCGGACGGCCAATCGCCACCGACATCCCGGCGTTCGGCGCGACCCGGCCCGCCACGCAATAGACCGTGGTCTCCGTTGGTCCGTACCAATTCCATAGCGCCTGGCCGCGGCTGAGGAGTTGGTCGGCTAACGCGCGGCTGAGGTTCTCGCCGGCCGCGCCCAGGATGAGCTTCGGGTCGCCTGGCCAACCGGCGGCCAGGATCACTTTCCAGATGGAGGGGGTGGCCTGCATGTACGTGGGCGTGTGCGCGGCGATCATCTCGGCCAGGCGCAGGCCATCGGCCACCACACCGTCAGGCGCGATGTCGACCACGCCGCCAACGGCCAGCGGCATGAAGAGCTCCACCGTCGAAATATCGAAGGAGACGGTGGTGATCGCCAGCAGCACGTCACCGACCTGGAAATCCAGGTCATCCCGGACCGTCAGCAAACAATTCACCAGGCTCTGGTGACCGACCTCCACGCCTTTAGGCTGGCCGGTGGAGCCGGAGGTGTAGATGATGTAGGCGCTGTCAGTTGCCACGGCGGCTTGGGGTGCGGCGGTAGGGCCGGTCTCGGGCAAGTCGACCAGCAGCACCTGACCCATAAAGGTCTTTGGCAAGCGTGCCCGCAGCCCCTGGCTGCTCATCACCAGGCGCACACCAGCGTCGTCCAGCATATAGGCCAACCGCTTAGCTGGCAGCGCCCGGTCGAGCGGCACATACAGCGCGCCCGCGCGCCAAATGGCCAGCAGCGCGGCCAACAGGTCGGGTGAGCGCTCCAAGAGCAGGCCAACCCGATCCCCAGGCGCAACCCCCTGACCGGCTAGCTGCGCCGCCAGCGCCTCCACCCGGGCCAAGAGCTGCGCATAGGTCCAGACTGTATCGATACAGCGCACGGCGGGCGCTTCAGGCGTGGCCTGCGCTTGCCCCAAGAACAGGTCCAGGGTCGTGCGGTCTGTGGGATAGGGCCGTTCGGTGCGATTCCAATCCACCAGCAGCATCGTGCGCTCGGCGGCGGGCAGCATGGGCAGCCGGCTGTTCGCTGTGGCGGGCTCAGCCAGGCCAGCAGCCAACAGGGTGACCAGGCCCTGCAACCAGTGCTGGATCGTGTCGGCCTCGAACAACTCGGTGCTATAGTCGCAAACGAGACGCGCGCCCTCGGGCTCAAAGGCCAGGATGAGCTCCAGGTCGTACCGGGTGCGGCTGGCCGGCAGCCAGGCCGGCGCGGCGACCAACTGGCTAAAGGCCGGGAGTGGGGCCTGCTCCAACACCTGCACGGCCACGGTGAAGAGCGGCGACCGGCTTTGGTCGCGGCCCTGCTTGTGCAGCTGGATAATTTCGGCCAGCGATAGGTAGCGGTGGTGGTTGGCAGCAGCCCGGGCCGCAGCAAAGCCGCGCAGATACTCACCGAAGCGCTGCTGGGGGTCAAGCGTGACGCGCACCGGCAGCATGGTTCTGGTCGGCGCCACCACCCGCTCACCGGCAGCGAGGTAGAGCGGCGCGCTGCGCATGCCAACTACTAGCTCAGTCTGCCCGGCCAACCGGCCGAGATAGAGCGCGAACACAGCGGCTACGACATCCCCAGGGTCCAAACCCTGGCCGTGCGCCCAGGCGCGGAGTTGGCCGACCAGCGCCTGATCCAGGGGCAGAGCCAGCCGCGCGCCAGCGTACAGTTTGACCGCCGGGCGCGGATGGTCACCCGGCAGCTCGAGGCGCGGCCACGCTTGGGAAAGCGCCGGCTGCCAGAAGGCCTCGGCCGCGGCCCGGGCTTGCCCAGCCGGCGCGGCTTGGCCCATCGCCAGGTAATCGGTCCATTGGAGCGCGGGGAAGCCGGGGGAAGGGTCAGCGTTTTGGGTGTAGGCGCTGTAGAACTCGCCCAGTTCGGCCAGAATGATCTGGAGGGCTTCGCTTTCTACCAGCAGCGCGTGGCCGACGAGCACCAGTAGATGAGCGCCCTCCGGCAGGCGCAGCAGCTCGGCGCGAAATAGCCGCTCACCCGGGGCAAACGGCCGATCGACCAGCGCGCGCAGCGTAGGCTCTAGGTCGGTGGCCGCGCAGGTCGACACGGCCAGTTCCAGCGTCCGGCCAGGCTGCACCAGCAGCTCGTCGCGGTCGGGGCTGAGAGCAGTGTGCAGCGCTTCGTACCGCTCGACCACCGCGTCTAGTGCGGCCTGGAGGGCCGGGCCGTCGAGCACACCGTTGAGGCGGACGGCCAGGGCTTCATTGTAGGCCGCAGCCGCCTCGAGCGAGTAACGCGTGAGGAGGCCGGCGTGTTGCTGGGACGGGGCCAGGGGCACTGGCCGGGCGGGAGGCAGCGTGGCTTCGGCCGCCGCGGTGGCGGCGGCTTCCGGCCCATGCGCAGGCTGACGGTTGAGCTCTTGTTCGATATAGGCGGTGATGGCGCCAAGCGTGGCTTGGCCTTCGAACACGCGCCGGATGGAGATAAGCACACCAAAGTGTTCGTAAACCCGCCGCATGCCTTCGACCAGGGCCAGCGACGAGGTCACAATGTCGAGGATGAGTGTGTCGTCGGGGAGGGGCGGCAGCGTGTCGCCCAACACCTCGCCGATGAGGTGCAGCAGCTGCGCCTGAATCTGGGAGCGGTTGGGTAGGGCTGGCGGCAAAGTCATGGCAGCGCGCAGGTCTAGGCAGCCGCTTCGGCCACCATGCGTCCCTTCAGCTCGCGATAGCGGGCCTCGGCGAGCAGGGTCTGGATGAGCGGCGTGTAGAACGGGCCATCGCCGACCAGCTTAATCTTGTGCGGCGTGACCTCGACGAACTCAAATTCTTGCAGGCTCTTCCACACGCCTTCGAACTCTTGGTACACGTCTGTCTCGAAGGCGCCGTTGAAGTCCTCGCGGTCGATCTCCAGACCGAAGAGGTTGCGCCACATGAGTGACAGCATGAAGTCTTTGGTCTCGTGGCGAAAGCCCCGTTCGACGGGGAACTGGCCGGCGTCTACGGCGCGCTTGTAGTCAGCCAGGTTGCGTTGGTTGATGTACGACCACGAGCGGCCCTCCGGCAGAGCGGTGTCGCCGAAAAAAGTAATCGCAGCGTAGCCCAGGCCGATGGTATCCATACTGTCGAAGCGACGCGTGACGCCCTCTTCGTAGCCGCGGGCATTGGGATCGCCGGGCTTGCGGTAGTTGTAGGCGGTGATCTGCTCATAGCCGTGGCTCTTGAGCAGGTCGCGCGAGGTGCGGTACATCTCCAAATTGCTGAGCGTGCTGGGCAACTCGTGGAAGCGGTTGAGGGCAAAGTCGGTCGGGCCGCCGACATTGAGCTCGTAGTGGGTGAGGTCGTTAACGCCCCACGAGACTACGGTTTCCAGGTCTTCGACCATGGTCTGGACCGTTTGCTGGGGCCAACCAAAGATCAGGTCGAGGTTAGCCGGCAGGCCGAACTCGTGCGCCCATTCCAGGGTCTGGGTGACGTGGCGGGTGGTCTGCTTGCGGCCGCTCAGGCTGTTGAGGCGCTCATTAATCTGCTGCACGCCCATGCTAATGCGATTCATGCCCGACTCTTTGATGGCCTGGATCTTCTCGCGCGTAAAGAGCTGGGGGATGCCTTCCAGCGTGATATCGACGCTGGCGTCAACGGCGGGGAACAGGTCGCGCACCAGCTCCATCA
>JAYUUW010000534.1:0-7341 GCA_043754665.1 Anaerolineales bacterium
AGCGGGGCCGGGCGCGACACCACCGCCACGCGCCATGGGTCTTCCTCTACCACGCCCAGGCCGGGCTGCAGGGCCACCAGCGCCTCGGTCAGCCGCCGCAGCGAGAAGAAGCCCAGCCAGTGGTTGCTCTCGCGGAACTCGGTGAACTCTTTGTAGATGGCCGGCAGCTCGCTGGCCTGAATGCCGCCAGGCACATCGGCTACCTCGCGCAGGCGGGCGGCCATGCGCTCCAACAGGCTGGCCGGGGCCAGGGCCACATCACGCTGCGGCGCGCGGATCAGCGGCTCGTCGTCGAGGGCGGTGAAGCCCAGCGCCTGCCGAATGAAGCTGTCCGGCTGGATCAGGTAGTCGCAGGCGGCTTTATAGGCCGGGGAGGCGTAGCCAGGGGCCAGCACCGCGCTCAGGCGGTCGTGCTGGCGCAGGCGCAGCAGCACCGGCGTGAAGTCGGCATCGCCCGAGAAGACGATGAACTCGTCGATGCGCGTCTGGTGGTTGAGCGCGTCGAGCATGTCCATCACCATATGAATGTCGGTGCTGGTCTTGCCGCGGCTGGTCAGCGGCGGGCAGTCCACCACCTCAAAGGCCGAGCGAATGAAATACGGGCGGTAGCTGGAGAAGGCGTTGGGGTTGAGGTAGCAGCGGCGGATGAGGACGCGCCGGGTGGTGGTTTCGTTGTCGAGGTTGACGCTCGGCATCTCCGCTTCCAGCCACTTCAGCCAGTTGTCGGGGCTGCTGGCGAACTCCACCGCATAGCGGTTATCGATCTGCTGGAGATTAATGAAGATGTTGTCGAAGTCGACAAATAAGGCCGAGCGAACGTGTTGGGTGTGTGGCACAGCGGGTGACATACCTTCCCCTGATGGCCGCCGGGGGTGTGGGTGTCTGCGAGGGCGACCCGAATAGGGGCATTATAGGTTGAAACGCTCAATTTTGTAGGCGGCGTTTCAGCCGCGCCGCGCCGGCCAGCCTAAAATCGCGGGCGCAAATTCGTATAAACTGCTCATCCAAGTTTTCTTGACACGTTTGTACTAAGTTGTTACCCTTCTGGGTGAGAGATAGCAGACCTGCGGCCGGGCCGTGACCCCGCGCCGCCCACAACCAAAGAGCGATTGGGCCGCGAAGCCCCTGACTGCCAACCGCGTGGGCAGCGGGGCTTCGCTTCATTTCAGGACTATGACCTATTCTTCGCCGCCTGCCAGCGCCCCACCCGCCGTCGATTGGCCGACGGCCTTGGGCATCTTGCGTGACGCCGGCTCCCGCATCAACCAACTGGGGCCGGAAACGTCGCTGCCCGAGGCGCTGCAACTGATCGCCGAGACGGCGCTGCGCCTGCTGGGGGCCGACCTGGCCGACCGGGCCAGCGCAGTGATTTACACCTACGACGCGGCGCACGACCGCTTCGACCCGGAAAGCCGCGTTTCGGCGGGGGAGGGCGCGGCCCCGCTGGCCGGCGACCTGCCGCGCCCCGGCGGCATGGGCACCGCCGCCTTGCAGCGGCGGGCGCGGGTGCTTTCATATGAAGAGCAGGCGCTGAGCTTTCACCCGCTGAAGTACCAGGCCGGCATGCGTACCTCCGCCTGCTACCCGCTGCTGGTAGGCCGGCACCCGATGGGCGCACTCTACATCTCACTCCACTCTGAGCGGCGCTTCGCCGACGAGGAATTGCTGCTGCTGGATGCCTTTGTGCACCTGGCGGCGGTCGCCATTTACAACACGCGCCAGTTCGAGGGCATGAACCGCGCCCTGCAGCGCAAGGTGGAAACGCTGGAGCGCTTGCAGCGGGCCGACCGGCTGATCAGCTCGCGCCGCAACCTGGATGATACGCTGCGCGAGATCCTCAACACCGCGCTCAACCTCACCGGCGCGGAGCTAGGCTCGTTCCGCCTGCTGGATAAGACGACCGGCCGGCTGCGGCTGGTGGCGCTGGTGGGGGCGGTGCCCGACCTGAGCCGCGACAATCTGCCGCCGGAGGCGACCAGCGGCGTGGTGGGCTGGGTGGCGCGCCACCGCCAACCGGTGTGCATTGCCGACCTGCACCAGCCGCCCTGGGCCGAGATTTACCGGCCGCTGACTGAGCGGCGCGTGATGCGCTCGGAACTGGCGGTGCCGCTGCTCGGCTCGGGCGACGGGCTAGAGGGCGTGGTCAACGTGGAAAGCCCGCACCTGGCGCACTTTGACGCCGAGGCGCAGACCGTACTCGAAAGCCTGGCCACGCAGGCCACCATCGCGCTGCAAGAGGCGCGGCTGCTCGACACGATTGAGGAAGTGACCGAGCGCATGATGGGCCACGCGCCCGACGCGGTGTTTGCGCTGGTGCTCGACCGGGCCTGCGACCTGCTGAATGTGACCCACGCCGCCGCCTGGGAACTGGAAAGCCAGGACGCCGACAGCCTGCGCCTGCGGGCCTTCCACGGCAACTTTCCGCCGGGCTACCGGGTGCCGGTGGTGGGCAGCCTGCTGGGGCGGGCGGTGCTTACCCGCCAGCCGGTGGTGAGCATTGACCTGGCCGGCGACCAGCGCCTGGGCCGGCGCGACCTGGCCCACCGCATGGGCTGGGACGCGGCGCTGATTGTGCCGCTGCTGATGCGCGACGGCCGGCCACGCGGTGCGCTGGGGGTGTACGCCCCCAAGCCGCGCACGTTTTCAGACTGGGACACGCGCCTGCTGACGCTGCTGGCCAACCACGCCGCCATGACGCTGCAACTGGGCGAGGCGCTCGACCAGGCCCGCCTGGCCGAAGAGCGCCAGGCCGTGGCCGAGACCTTCGCCGTGCTGGGCGATATTTCGGCCAACCTGCTGCACCGCGTGAACAACCTCATCGGCATCATCCCGGTGAAGGTGCAGGGCCTAACCAGCAAGCGCCCCGCCCTGCTGGAAGACCGCTATGTGGCCGAGCGGCTGGCCGAGATTGAGGCCGGGGCACGCGGGGCGATGGATGTGGCGCGTGAGACGGTGAGCTACCTGCGGCCGGTGAAGCTGATGCCGACGCGGGTGGCCGAGAGCTATGCCGGCGTGGCGGCGCGGCTGGCGCTGCCGGTGCACATTACGCTGGCCGCCGAGGGGCTGGAGGCGCTGCCGCCGGTGTTGGCTGCGACCGAGGCGCTGCGGTTGGTGTTCTTCAATTTGCTCGAGAACGCTTTGGATGCGTTGGGCGATCTGCCCGGCGCGATTAACGTAACCGGCCGGGTGACGACGGATGCCCTGGAGGCCGGACGGGAATGGGTGGAGGTAACGGTGGCTGACAACGGACCCGGCGTACCGCCGGAAGTGCGTGACCAAATTTTCGATCCGGACTTCTCGACCAAGCACTCGGCCAAGAAGCTGGGCTTTGGGTTGTGGTGGGTTAAGAGCTGGGTCCAGCGCTGCGGGGGCAGCATTGCGCTGGCCGCGCCAGCCGGCCCCGGCAGCAGCGCCCGGCCGGGCTGTGCGTTTATCATCCGGCTGCCGCTGGCGGGGGATGGCCCTGTGAATCGGGAGGCCACATGAAAACTGCCCTGGTAGTGGACGAAAGCCCGCGCTGGCGGGGGATGGTGGCCGAAGCGCTGCGCGAGCAGGGCTGGGCCGTGACCACCGCCGCCGCCCTGCCCGACGCTGAGGCGGGCGGGCACGACCTGGCCGTGCTGGAATGGGCGCCGGACCCCGCCAGCGAGGCGGGGCTGTGGACGTACCTGAACGCCCCCGCCAGCCGCCCGACTCAAAGCGTGCTGCTCACCCCGCGCCCGCTGGGCGAGGCGGGGCTGGCGCTGCGGCAGCACCCGTCGGTGCTGGGCGTGCTCGACAAGAGCAATTGGAGCAATGCCGCCATCTTGGCCCTCACCGCCCCGGCCAATGGCGCGGCCGAGCCGGCCGAGGCGGCCCCCCCGCCGCCTGCCACCGGCCCCAAGGTGCTGGTGGTGGAAGATGACGCCGCCTGGCGCGCCATCTATGCTGAGCTATTGACCGAGGCGGGCTACGCGCCGTATTTTGCGGTGAGCTACGGCGAGGCGCGCGGCTGGCTCCAGCACGAGACGTTCGAGCTGGCGATTGTGGACCTCAACCTGGCGAGTTCGGCCGCGCCCTCGGGTAACCGCGACGGCTTCTTCTTGCTGCGGGCGGCCAAGCAGCGCGGCGTGCCGGCCCTGGTGGTGAGCGCGCTGGGCGACCCGGACGACATCGACCGGGCGTATGACGAGTTCAGCATCTTCACGTTTGTGGAGAAGGAAGGCTTCGACCGCCGCAACTTCGAGCGGCTGGTGGAGGCGGCCTGGCGCTCACGCCAGCCGTTGCCCGCCCAGGCGGAGGGCGGCGAGGAAACGCCGACGCTGATCGAGAAGCTCACGCCGCGCGAGCGCGAGGTGCTGGCGCTGCTGACGCAAGGGTTGACCAACCGCCAGATCGCTGAGGCGCTGCTGATCTCGGCCAACACCACCAAGAAGCACGTCGATCACATCTTGCAGAAGCTAGGGGCTAGTACCCGGTCGGGGGCGGTGGCGCTGGCCATGGGCGGAAACGCCAAGGTGAGCAGCATCTAGGTGGGGGGGTGCGGCGCGCCCTTGTAATATGGCCCGAATGGGTATTGCCCCTCACCCGCTGAGTCCGTACACTGTTGTTCAGGTTGACACAATCTTGACCACCGTCAATTAGATATCCGACCCACTCCCTGGGTCCTGGGCCACGACGCCCCTGGTAGCTACTACCAGGGGCGTTTTTCGTTACTTGAGGCCAAACACATGCTCATCGCCGTCTTGATCTTCAGCATCGCGTACGTCGGCATCGCCAGCGAGAAGTTCCCCCGGCACTTGATCGCCTTGCTCGGCGGCGGGCTGCTGATCTTGTTCGGGGTGCTTAGCCCGATGGAAGCCCTCGGTTATATCAACTGGGAGACGCTGGGGCTGTTGGCCGGCATGTTCGTGCTGGTGTCCATCCTGCACGAGGCGGGGTTCTTCTCCTGGCTGGCGTTGACGGCTGTGAAGAAGGTGAACTACCACCCCAGCTACCTGTTTGCTGTGCTGCTGGTGCTGTCGGCGGTGCTGTCGATGTTCATGGACAGCATCACCGTGATGCTGTTTATGGCGGCGCTGACGCTGCAACTGTGCTTGCTGCTCAAGATCGACCCGATCACCCTCATCATCGCCGAGGTGTGCGCCGCCAACACCGGCGGCTCGGCCACGCTGGTAGGCGACCCGCCCAACGTCATCTTGGGCACCGCCCTGGGCTTCAACTTCGGCGACTTCGCCGCGCACACTGGGCCGATCTCGGCCGTGGCCGCCCTGGCGCTGCTCGGCATCTTCTACTGGACCAACCGCCAGTCCCTGCGCGACGCCCACGCCCTGCTGACCCCCGAAATCATCACCGAAATTGAAGGCCTGCACCGCGACCCGCTGCACATGCGCCAGACCCGCATCGGCCTGACGGCCTTTGGGGTGGCGGTGCTGCTGCTGGTGACCCACCACTGGCTGATAGAACTGACCCACCTGCCGATCAACGCGGCCGTGTCGGCGCTGGTGCCGGCGGCCATTGCCATCATCGTGCTGCCCAACAATGAGCGCAAGCGGGTGCTCCTGCGGGTAGACGGCCAGAGCCTGCTGTTCTTCGCCGGGCTGTTTGTCCTGATCGGCGGGCTGGAAAAGGTGAAGCTGTTCGAGATGATGGCCAGCGCGCTGGCGACGGGCATGGCCGACAACCCGACGGGCCTGATCGTGATGCTGCACTGGGCGCCGGGCCTGATGAGCGGCGTGGTCGACAACGTGCCGCTGGCGCTGGCCATGAGCTATGTGCTGCGCGACCTGGCGCTGACCCCCGGTATGCCGGCCCTGGCGCTGATGGTCTGGTCGCTGGCGCTGGGCGTGAACATGGGCGGCAACCTCACGCCCATCGGCGCGTCGGCCAACGTGGTGGCTTATGCCTTTGTGGAGAAGCACCATGGCCATATCGGCTGGAAGCGGTGGATTAGCACGGCGATGGTGCCGACGCTGGTGACGATGGTGATTGCGACCGGCATGGTGATGTGGAAGAGTTACGTGGGCTGGTATTAGCCCACTCATTTTTGATCGGCACGGCGCAGCGGGCAACGCTGAATTACCCGCTGAGGCGTCCCAAGCATTTTTCAAGGAGAAGAGAATGCGAAGCTGGAGTAAGTTGAGAGTAGGATTAGGAGTACTCGTGCTGGTGCTCCTGCTGGTCGGGGCAACAGCGGCTTTCGCGCAGGATGGCGGGCCGGTCGATACCGAAGCGTTGGCGGCCTCGGCCGGCGACACGAGCATGAGCCTGAATGTACTGTGGGTGCTGGTGGCGGGGGCGTTTGTGTTCATCATGCAGGCCGGGTTTGCGCTGGTGGAGACCGGCTTCACGCGCAACAAGAATGTGGCGCACACCATTATGATGAACGTGATGGTGTTCTGCATCGGCGCCATCGGCTATTGGGCCACCGGCTTCGCGATTGAGTTCGGCGGCGTCAACTACACTTACCCCGAAATTAGCGCCGCCCTGCCGGCCTGGGCCTTCTCGCCCGTCACGCTGGGCAGTTGGACCAACGCGGCCGGCGCAGCGCTGCTCGACAAGCCGCTGCTGCTGGGCGGTTCGGGCTTCATGGGCCTCACCGGCTTCATGCTGGGCGGCATCGGCGCCAACGTGGGCGTGCTGGTGTTCTTCTTCTTCCAGATGGTCTTCATGGACACGGCCGCCACCATCCCCACCGGCACCCTGGCCGAGCGGCTCAAGTTTGTCGGCTTCGCGCTGATGGGCCTGTGGGTCAGCATGTTCATCTACCCGCTCATCGGCAACTGGGTGTGGGGCGGCGGCTGGCTGGCTAATCTCGGCCGCAGCATGGGCTGGGGCAACGGCGCGGTCGACTTCGCCGGCTCGGGCGTGGTGCATACGGTCGGCGGCGCGGTGGCGCTGGCGGGCGGCATCATCATCGGCCCGCGTATTGGCAAGTACAACAAAGACGGCAGCGCCAACACCATTCCGGGGCACAACATCCCCATGGGCGCGCTGGGCTGCATCATCCTGTTCTTCGGCTGGTTCGGCTTCAACCCCGGCTCGTCGCTGGGCTTCACCGGCGCGTTCCGCAACCTGGCCATCCTGGCCACGGTGAACACGCTCATGGCGGGCGCGGCCGGCGGCTGCGTGGCCATGCTGTATATGTGGGTCTTCGGGCCGACCAAGAAGCCCGATCCGGGCATGAGCCTGAACGGCCTGCTGGCCGGGCTGGTGATCATCACCGCGCCATGCGCCTTCATTGACACGACGGCCGCCGTCATCCTGGGCGCCATCTCGGGGGTGACCGTCTGCTGGGCCTCGGCCATATTGGACAAGTTCAAGCTTGACGACCCGGTGGGCGCCATTCCGGTCCACCTGGTG
>JAYUUW010000535.1:0-1967 GCA_043754665.1 Anaerolineales bacterium
TGGCCGGGGGCAGCCGCATTCTGAACAGCGTTGACCCCGAACTCGGCCAATACTTTGACACCATGCGCGCCGAGCAACTGCTCGACCTGGACAACCGCCGCCACAAGGCCCCCGGCGGTTACTGCGACACGTTCATCGTGCCGCAGCGCCCGTTCATCTTTATGAACGCCGTGGGCACCCACGACGATGTGCAGACCCTGCTGCACGAGGCCGGGCACAGCTTCCACGTCTTCGAGTCGGCCCACCTGCCCTACATTCAGCAATTGATGGTGGGCGCGGAGTTCGCCGAGGTGGCGTCCATGAGCATGGAACTGCTGGCCGCGCCCTACCTCGATGCCGGCCACGGCGGCTTCTACACGCCGGAAGAGGCCGCCCGCGCCCGCGTGGAGCACCTGGAAGGCGCGCTGCTCTTCTGGCCCTACATGGCCGTGGTCGATGCCTTCCAGCACTGGGTCTACACGCACGCCGAGGCCGCGCTCGACCCGGCCAACTGCGACGCCGCCTGGACCGAGCAGTGGCTGCGCTTCATGCCCGGCGTCGATTGGACCGGGCTGGAGGTTCAGCGCGGCACCGGCTGGCACCGCAAGCTGCACATTCACCAACTCCCGTTCTACTATGTGGAGTATGGGCTGGCGCAATTGGGCGCCGTGCAAATCTGGCGCAACGCCCGGCACGATCAGGCCGGGGCCGTGGCGGCCTACCGCCGGGCGCTGGCCCTGGGCGCCACCGTGCCACTGCCCGAGCTGTTCCGCACCGCCAACGCCCGCTTCGCCTTTGACGCGGCCACGCTGGGCGAAGCGGTCGCGCTCATGGAAAGCACGATCAACGAACTCGACCCCGCCTAGGCGGACGGTCATCACCCGCCCCTGATTAATTTTGGAGCTGCTATGTATCCTGCCCGTCTTCAGCGATTGCGCGCCGCCATGGCGCAGGCCAAGTTCGACTGCGTGGCGGCCATTGCCGGCCCCAACCTGTACTACCTCACTGGGCTGGCGTTCCACCTGAGCGAACGCCCCACCACCGGCTTCTTCCCGCTCACCGGCGACCCGATGCTGGTGGCCGGGAGCCTGGAAGAGTCGAAAGTGGTGGGCGGCGCGCCCTACCCGGTGCGCGGCAGCTACTACACCGACGCGGCCGGCCCAGTCATGGCCTACCGCGAGGCGGCCCAAACCATGCGGCTGCGGGCGCAAAGCGGCGGCGTGGCGCGGCTGGGGGTCGAAAGCCGCCGCATGCGCGTGATGGAACTGCGCCTGATCGAAGATGCCTTCCTCAACCCGCGCCTCGACGCGGCCGAGGGCATCTTTGCCGCGCTGCGCATGACCAAAGACGCGCAGGAACTAAGCCTGATGCGCCGCGCCGTGGAGATCGCCGAGCAGGCGGTGCAGGAAACGATAAAGACCATCCGCATCGGCCAGACGGAGCGCGAGATCGCGGCCGAGCTGGTGGTGCAGACCCTGCGCGCCGGGTCCGACACTGAGCTGCCGTTCGCGCCGATTGTGGCCTCCGGCCCGAACTCGGCGCTGCCGCACGCCGCCGTGACCGACCGCGCGCTGCAAGCCGGCGACCTGCTGACCCTCGACTGGGGCGCGGCGCACGGCGGCTACTTCTCTGACCTCACGCGCACCTATGCCATCGGCCACATTGATCCCGAGTTCAAGGTGATTTACGACCTGGTGCGGGCGGCCAACGAGGCGGCGCTGGCGGCCAGCCGGCCCGGCCTTAGCGCGGCCGAGGTCGATGCGGCGGCGCGGCGGGTCATCACGGCCGGCGGCTACGGCCAATACTTCGTCCACCGCGTGGGGCATGGGCTGGGGCTGGAAGGGCACGAAGACCCGTCCATGCACGGCCAGAACGAAACGCCGCTGGAACCGGGCATGACCTACACCATTGAGCCGGGCATCTACCTGCCGGGCAAGGGCGGCGTGCGCATCGAGGACAATGTGGTGGTCACGGCCGGCGGGGCCGAG
>JAYUUW010000536.1:0-2089 GCA_043754665.1 Anaerolineales bacterium
ATCAGCAGCGTGGAGAAGACCGTCGCTAGCGCGTTTTGGCCTTCCCCCGTCACGGCCTCGAACAAGCCTTGCAGCACCAGCACACTGCCGAAATAGGCCAGCGCCAGCAGCGCCGTCAGCGCCGAGTACACCAGCGTGCGGCGGATGATGACGTCAATGTCGAACAGGCGGTAGCGCAGGATGGCGAAGACGATGGCGACGGGCACGAACGTGAACCCCACGTTGACGATCGCCAGCCGGCCCAGCTCCAACAGCAGCGTGGTGCCCATGGTCGGGCTGCCGGGCGTGGGCCGCTGGAAGGCCCCGGCCAGCCACCCAAAGCTCACCATCGTGACGGCCAGCGCCAGCACCACCCACTTGGTCTGCTGGCGCTGCACAACGTCCGAGCGCCAGAAGTAGCGGTAAATCTGGCTGACGATGGCTATGACCACCAATGCAATAAAGATGAACACAAGCGCGGGCACGCTGGCGGAGGAGCCGGTGCCGCTGAAGCTGCTCGGAACGAGGTTTAGCCCCACCCAGACCGGTAGCAGCCAGCGTGTCCAGCGCGGTACGAACTGCCCGTTCGGAAACACGTAGAACAAGACGAAGTAGAACTGCCACGACGTTACGCCGGCGAAATCAACGACTCCACCGAGACCCGGCACAACCTCGGTCAGTGGATCCAACACCACCAGCGCCGGCACCACCATGAAGGCGAACGCGATATAGAGGCCAAACCAATCGTGCGACCGGCGCCGCAGGATGAGCAGCCCGGGCACCAGCGTACCGAGGTATAGGAAGAGGCTGCGCCCGAACTCGAACCAAGCCACCGCGCTGGACGGCCAGCCCAACTGCGCCAAGGCCACCTGGATTAGTTCCGGTGTCCAGCTTCCGTTCAAGCCGAAATCTGTTATGTGGCGCGGGATGTAGGCGGGGGCCAGGACCAGGCTGCCCAGCACGGCCAGCAGGGTCGCCACGACCAGCGCCAGCACGACCATGCGGGCGCCGCGCAGCCAGACCGAAGGGTTGGGCGTCATCATCGCGGTGCTCCAATGTGCGGGCTGCCGGGCGGCCGCACCCACAGCCCCACATGCGCCGGCTGCATGGTCGCCTCCACGGCCTGCACCAACTCGCTCGACAATTGCTCCAGCGCCACCACGTCGCGGGCCTGCGCGGCAAAGGCCGCCAGGGTGCGGGCCGCGTCGTACTTTTGCCGGTAGAAGCGCCGGTCAATGGCGCGCTGCACCCGCCCGCGCAGGGGGACGAACAGCGCCGCGATCAGCAGGGTGGAGATGACCGTCACCAGCGCGCTGCGGCGCTCGCCGGTCACGGCCTGAAACACGCTCTGCAATACGAGCACGCTGCCGAGGTAGGCCAACGCCAGCAGCGCCGTCAACGCCGAATAGAACAGCGTCCGGCGAATGATGACGTCAATTTCCCACAAGCGGTAGCGCAGAATGGCGACGGCGATGGCGGCCGGGATGAGCAGGCCTAGCAGGTTGCCCAGGTCGCCGGCAAAGCCGATGTCGGTGGACAGGCTGCCCCCCCGCGCGCTAACGCCGACCGCCGCTAGGGCGGCCACGTAAACCGCCAGCCCGGCGATAAACCATTGGATCTGCTTGCGCTCGACCGGCCCCGCCACGCGCCGAAAGCGATAGATCTGGCAGCCGACGACGAACGGGAAGGCCAGCAGGATGACGAACGTCAGCCGGTCGAGGATGGGCGCCAGGCGAACCAGCCAGGGCGCGTCCAGACCGGGCAGGCTGGCCACCGCCACCGCCAGTTGCAGCGCGAAGTGCAGCAGCGCGTAAACGGCCATGGGCCAGCGCGACCAGCGCGGCACCGCGCGCCCGTTGGGGAACAAATACAGAAACAGCAGGTACATCGGCCACAGGACGGCCCCGAAGCTCAGAAAGGCGTAGCCGATCTGGGTCACCAGAGTGACTTGCCATAGGGTGCCGCTGGGGAAGAAGACCAGCACCAGCGCTGTGAACCACCGGAACCAGTCACTCCCGGCCTTCCACAGCACCAGCCCGGCGGCGCCCCAAAAACCGAGCGCAATTCCGAAATTCAAGACGAGATAATAGACCGCGTAGGCCGAGACGGT
>JAYUUW010000537.1:0-1873 GCA_043754665.1 Anaerolineales bacterium
CGGCTGCGACTGACCGGCCAATGCGCGCGGCGTTGCGCCGCAGGCGCGGTCTAATGCGCACGAGGGAAGGGGAGGCGGCCCGCAGCGCAGCTTCAAGTCACGGCGTCGTTCGGCGATTGGCCTTTCCCCCGAGTCCCTTCAGTCCCCTGAGTCCCCCGAGTCCCCAGCCTTGCGGCGTAAGCCGAGCAGGCCAGCGCCCAGGTAGATCGCGCCGCCGAGCAGGCCCATCGCCACGTCGAGCGAGTACACGCCGAGGGAGAGCGCCACGGCCTGGGTCTGGCCGACGCCGACCTGCCCGAACAGCAGCACGTACAAACCTTCGCGTACGCCGAGACCGCTGATGGAGATGGGCGCGAGGAGCGCGGCGGTGGTGACCGGCACGAAGGCGAAGAACACCCAGGGCGAGACGGCGAGGCCAAGCGCCCGAGCTACCAGCACATTCGTGACGATCAACTGCACATTGAACACCAGCGACCAGGCTAGCGCGCCGGCGATACCGCGCCAGCCGCAGGCCGTGATAACGGCATAGGTCCGGCCGATCCAGGCGTCGCCGGCGGGGGAGATGGCGCGGGGCAGCCAGCCAGTGAGGCGGCGAATCAAGCGGCCCTCGAACAGCAGCGCGCTGCCCACCAGCACCCCCAGCGCCAGCAGGTCGATGACGAGCGCCAGATTGCCGGGCAGCAGCGGATAGGCCCAGGGCAGCGCGGCCAGCGCCAGCACAAAGAGCATGATGAAGCCAGTGAGCCGGTCGACCAGCGCGGTGCCGGCCGCCTGGGCCGAGGTCGCGCCGGGGCCGATCTCCAGCACGCGCACCACGTCGCCGCCGAAGCCGGTGGGCAGGAAGGTGTTGAAGAACGCGCCGATGAAGTAGAGATAGACCGCCCGCCCCCCCGACACGCGCGCGCCCACCGCCCGCAGCAGCCCGTGCCAGCGCGCCGCGCGCAGAAAGATGCCGGCCACGGCCAACGCCAGCGCCAGCGCGTAGAGGCGCAAGTCGGCGTTGCGGGCGGTGGCGGCGAGCTGCGCCAGCCCAGCGCGGGAGAGCACCCAGGCCAGCAGCGCCACCGAGATGACGATGCGGGCCAGGTTGAAGAGGCGGCTGCGGGTCTTGGGCGACATCGTAATCAGGGTCACACTTTCAGGGAACGGTCAGCGTTTGGAGCGGCAGGGCGTCGCCGCCGTCGGCCAGCGGCACGCGCGCGCCGGTGGGCGGGGTGTAGAGACCCACTTGCAGGAGATAATCAGCGGGCGGCGTGCCGGCGGGCAGCGCCAGCGCGAACAACTGCACAAAGGTGTCGCCGGAGCGCAGTGTGGCTGGGTCCACATCCAGCCGGTCGCCGGAGGCGCGCACGGTGCCGTCGGGATTTAGCAAGTGCGCGAAGAAGCGCAGCGATAAGGGCGTGCCAGACAGCACCTCCACCGGGCGCGGGGCGGACGGCGTGTAGCTCGGGTCAACGCGCCAGTAGGTGTAGAGCGTCAGGCCGGCGGCGGTGCGTTCGAGCGTATAGCCGGTGCAGGTCCAGCCGTTGGTGAACGCGGCGGCCAGCAGGACGGCGGGCGCGGCATGGCCGGCTAGCGGCGCGGTCAGCAGCGCGTAGGCGGCGCCGGGCGGCAACTGGGTGAAGGCGCTGGGTGCGGCCCACTGGCTGAGCAGCACGGGCGCCTCGCCGCCGGGGTAGACCCACGCGCCGCTAGGGGTGAAGGTGCGCGGGCGCAGGTCGAGGCCGGGCGTATCGAGCTGGACAGCGAGCGCGTCGGCGGGGTGGAGCGCGGGCGAGGCGACAGCTAAATTGCTATGCGGCGGCAGGGCGCGCAGCACGGCGGCGGCCTCGTGCAGTTCGGCGCGGTAAAGGTAGCGCACCATCGGCAGGGC
>JAYUUW010000538.1:0-6594 GCA_043754665.1 Anaerolineales bacterium
GGAAGACGCCCGGCACCGGGCTGCCACTGGCCGTGTTACCCAGGTTGTCCAGGCGTACTGTGAGCGTCACGCTGACCGGGTTGACGCTGCCCGGGGGAATGGCCGGCGTGACCACCGGCGCGGGATACAGATCGGCGTAAGGCGTGAAGGCGCCGGCCGCCAGACCGGCGAAGGCCTGCCCGGCCAGGGTGAGCGCGCCCTGGTCGGTCAGCAAACGGCCGCCGTAGGCCGGATCGTTCAACGAGTACCAGGCCCACACCTGCACCAGGCGCTGGCCGTCGGCGGGGTAGCCGAGGTCCGGGTCGGTGGCCGTCAGAAAGTGATTAATGGCCCCCTGCAAATAGTCGCGGCTGACCTCGGGCGTGAAGGGCAGGTTGTCGAGCGTGTAGCTGCCGTCGTCGGGCACCACTTGGCCGAACTCGGTGATGATTAGCGGCTTGTTCCGTTCGCCGTGGTCGGCCAGCCACTGGCGCATGGCGCGCAGGCTGGCGGCCAGCACCGTCAGGTCCACCGACTGGGCCCAGTTATAGGTCCAGCCGGTGCTGCTGGCCGCGCCCGGCGGCACGCCCGCCCCGGCTTGGCCGGCCTCTTCGCGGAAGGCGTACAGGTGAATGTTCCACAGATCGGTGACGAGCGGCTGGCCGTACAGCGCTTGATAGGCGCTCAGCACCTGGTCGAGATAGGCCAGGCGCAGCGGCGAGGGCTGCACGATCGCGCCGATCGCGACGCGCGCGGTGGGGTCAGCGGCTCGGATCAACGTGGCATACTCATGATACAACTCGGCGTACACGGCCGGCATGATCGGGCTGCAGTTGTAGATCGAATCCGGCTCGTTGCCGATGACCCACAGCGCGCCCGGATGCGCCTGCAGGATGTCGAGCACGGCCGCGTTGGCGATGTCGGCCGTCACCTGGCTGCGCAGCGTGGCCGGCTGCTTGTCCGTGCCGCACGCATTCGTGTTGACGCGGAAATAAATCGTGCGGGCGTAAGCCAGCGCGCCCGGATGCGCCGGGACCAGGCTGGCGCCCCAGTCTTGATACCACCCGGCCCCCAGCGCCGGCGGATAGTTGCCCACGGACCCCGCCACGCCCAGGCGGTCAGCCGCCGACGGATAGGGCGGGAAGAAGAACGCGCCGGTCTGATACGACGCGCTGGTGGGGGCGGCCGTGGCCGAGCGCGCGCCCGGAGTGGCCAGCGTCCCCAGCAGCAGCAGGGCGGCCAGGGTGAGCGTCAGCCAACGGCGGCGCTTCAACCTGCGCTCCAGTCGGGCCAGGACAGGGGGGGTGGTGCGCTAGGGCACACGGAAGACAATCTCAACCTCCAGGTCGGTGCGCAGGTCCAGCGCCCACTGCGCCGGCTGGCCGGCGGCGCTGGTCGGCGGGGCCGAACTGCGCGCCACCACCCACGCGGCCGGATAGGTGAGGCTGAGCGTGAAGGGCAGCGCCGCGGTGCCGGCCTGTTTCTGGACGTGCAGGCGATAGATCACCTGGCCCCGCCGGGTCGTGTCGAGCGCGGCCGGCGGCAGTTGGTAGGTGAGCGTTGTGCTGTGGGTCGCCTGCGGCGCGAGCACGAAGAACCCCGCCACCTGCGTCGTGCCGGCCTCTCCGGGGCCGATGTCGGCCGGGGCGAAGTCGTCGGCCCCGGACAGCAGTTCGGCCCCCGGCACCGCGTTGGCGGGCGCGCTCACCCCGGTGACGCCGGCCGGCAGCAGCACGCGCCAGTAGTCCCAATAGCAGTCGTTCAGGTAGTCGCTGTATTCGGTCGACACGGTGGCCACGCCGAAATGCACGCAGGGCTTGGCGGTCGGCACGGTACTGGTATAGCTGATGGTCAGCGTCGCCAGCGGCGCGGCCGGGTCGGTCAGGTCCACCTGATAGGCCAGCGCCTGGGTCACGCCGGCGTTGGCCTTGTTGAACCCCAGGTTGGCGTCCACCACCATCAGAAAGTCGTGCGCGCCGGGCCGCACCGCGCCATCCCAGCCGCGCTGCGCCAGGAAACCGGCGAAGGGCGGCTCGGGCAGCGCGATCAGGATGTGGCGTTCGGCCAGCAGTTCCAGGCCGGCTTGCGCCAGCGCCAGGAAGGTCCGAGGATCGCGGGTGGCCGTCAGGCGTTCGAGCAGCGCCTGCGCCAGCGGGCCCATGAATTCCTTGCGCTCGGTGCCCCATTCGGCCGGCGGGGTGTCACTCCAGGCCTGGCGCATGAGCGCGATGACGTTGTCGGCCGACACCGGTTCGGGCAGGCCGGCGACATCCACCGGCCCCAGCACCGCCAGGAAACCCTGGAGCGCCGCCTGATCGAAAGCCACCAGGCCGTCCACCGCCTGCCCCTGCCCCAGGGCATACAGGCCGCGCATGGTCTGGGCCGCAGTCGGAAAATCGGGCGACCAGTTCGCGTCGCGCAGCACCCACAGTTCACTTTGCATGTAGCGCAGCAAGGGCGCGGGCGGCGCCGGGTACGGGCCGCGGCTGAAGTCATCCACCGCGTTGGCGTCGCTCAGGGTGAAGTCGGTCGGGCGCCCGCCGGCAACCGTCACCAGCGCCACGCCAGTGATGAAGCCGCCAGTCGGGCGCAGTTCATCTGAATTCTGCGCCACGATGAGATAGTGGCGCGGGGCGCGCAGGCCGAGCACATCCGGCAGCAGCCACAGCGCGCCGGCCAAGACCAGGCCCGCGGCCACCAGCCCTCCCAGGCAACCGAGCAGCCCACGCCGCCGGCGAAGTTTTTTCAAATAGTCAGGTGACTTTCTGGTCGCGCCCTGGGCGCCCACCCTAGCACCGGGACCCGGCGCCTGGGGCGCGGCCCCTACGCCATGGTCCCCGGAATTCGCTCATCCCCGCCTGGACCAGCGGTGTTAGGGCGGGCGGCCCGCGCCGCGCCCACGGCCCGGGGATCACCCCGCCCGTCTCAGTTGACAAGTCCACTTTCTTGCGTATTCTATCGGCCGTGATAAGCGGCTCAGGTAATCTTATCACGAGATCACCACTGGCCACTCGTCTGCCCGGTCCGGGCCAGCGCGTCTGATTGGGCCGTGCCTTATTTGCAAGGGCTTCGGCCGCCGGCGCGCCAGCGGGCGCCAAGCCAAATCACTCGCAACGCCGGGGTTGTTCCAGCCGTGAGCGTTCAGCCGCGCCGGACCGGCGGCTGGTCAAGCTAAACGGGGGTGGAGATGGGGGGGAGCAGAATGGCCAAAGATCCAATTCGGGTCGTCATCCTCGACGATCATCAAAGCATTATCGATGGCTACTACTACCGGCTCGGCCCAGAACGCTCAATTGAGATTGTGGGCGCGGTGCGGTGCGGCGAAGACCTCGAAGCGCTGCTGGCGCAGCAGCCGGCCGATGTGGCGCTCTTAGACGTGTACGTGCCCACCTCGGCCGTTAATTCCAATCCCTACCCGCTGCTCTTCGCCATTCCTCATCTGCAGCAGCGCTACCCCGCGCTGGCGGTGCTGGTGATCTCGATGAACAACGACCCGACCCTAATTAAGGCCCTGCTCGCGGCCGGCGCCAGCGGCTATATCCTCAAAGACGATGGCGCCACGATTCAGGCCTTGGCCGCCGTGGTGCTAGCCGTCGCCGAGGGGGGCGTGCACTTTAGCACTGAAATTTACCAAAGCCTGCAGCAGCATCCGGCGCCCGGCGGCGAGCCCGGCCCCACGCGCCGGCAACTGGAGGCGCTCTCGCTATGTGCCGCCTACCCCGGCGAACCGTACGCCCACCTGGCCCGCAAACTGGGGGTCACCGAATCGACGGTGCGCAACTTGCAGTCGGGGGCGTTTACGCGGCTCGGGGTGCGCAACCGGGCCGAGGCCATTCACCGGGCGCGTGAACTGCGGTTGATCACGCCGCTCTCACCCCCGCGCTAACCCCGCCGACCCGGTCAAATCTCAGCCCAGCGGCGCTTGACCGGCCGGGCGGGCGCGTTGGCTACGGCCGCGCCTGGCAGGCCTGCAAACAGGCCTGCATGTGGCCGCGCGCTTCGGCCGCGATGACGGCGCACTGCCCGACGCTGTAGCTTTTCGCGCCGATCACTTCCAGGTTCAGCGGGCCGGTGTAGCCGCCCGCGTGCAGGGCGCGCACATACCCCACCAGGTCTATATCGCCCCGCCCGTTGGCCTGGTCTTCGGGCCGGCCAGGGCCATGCTGGCGGCCCTTGCAGTCGCGAATGTGCACATGCTTCACGCGCGGCAGCACCGCCTGGATGGCCGCCACCGGGTTCTCGCCGGCGCGGTGGATGTGCGACGGGTCCATATCAATGCCGAAGGCCGACGAGGTCACCGCTTCCATCAGCCGCACGGTGGTCGGCGTGTTGAAGATCGCCGCCCCCACGTGCGCCTTGACGCACAGCGTCACGCCATAGCGCTCGGCCAGCAGCGCCAGCCGCCCAATCGACTCAATCGACTGCTGCAAGCTGGCTTCGTCGTTCGACTGGCCGCCCGGCCCGCAGTTGATGATCGGAATGCCGATCTCCACCGCCGCCTGGAACGCCTGCTCCATGCGCGCCGGGTCCTGCGATGGCTGTTCCATCGCCAGCAGCGCCAGCTCAAAATCGCGGGCGAGCTGCTTGATAGCCGCCGTGCTGTCACGCCAGTTATCGAGCATCAGATGCTCGCTCATCCCATCGATGGCCGACAGCTCAATGCCGTCGTAGCCCGCGCGGGCCAGTTCTTCAAAGGCGGTGCGCAGATCATGCCCGCCGAACAGCACTGAATTCGCGCCCAGTAGCATGCGTTTATCTCCCCGCTCAGGCCAGTGTGACCACGGTGCCGGTCTCGAGTGACTCGATGGCCGCTTGCAGCACCCGCTGCGCCGCCAGCCCGTCTGCGCCCGAGCCGTCAATCGCGTCCGGCGCGACGCCGGCGCTCACCTGCTCCAAGAAGCAGTGGATGCGGTCTTGAAAGGTGTCTTCGAAGCCGCGAAAGCCGCCGAACAGCGGGTTGGTGTAGACCCGCTTTTCCAAATCGCCGGCCGGATAGAGCGTGGCCTCGCGGTACATGTCGTCGATCACAAACCGCCCGGCGGTGCCGGCCACCTCGCAGCGCTCCATGGGGTGGCCACGCTCGATGTCGTATGAGCCGGTCAGCCCGCCCACCACCCCGTTCTTGAAGCGCAGGCTGAAGTGCGCCGTGGACCAAATCTGCCGGCCCGGCGCGGTCGTGGCGAAGCACTGCACCGCCGCCACCTCGCCGCAGTAGTAGCGCATCACATCCACCGTGTGCGGGTGCAGCGCCTTGATCTGGTAATACGGCGAGCTTTCAATGGGGTTCTTGATCCACATGCTCATGTTCACAAACAGCAGATCGCCCAAGCGGCCTTCGGTCTGCCAGCGCTTCGCCAGCCGCGCGGCCGGCGTGAAGCGGTGGTTGAGGTTGAGGCCGTAGCACACTCTCGCCGCCCGCGCCGCCGCCACCATCGCCTCGGCCTGCGCGATGTCGTTCGAGATCGGCTTCTCGCCCAGCACATGACAGCCGGCCGCCAGCGCCTGCATGGTCGGCGCGTAGTGGTCGCCGCCGTTCTCGTACCCGCTGGTGGTGATGCTGCACAGGTCCGGCTGGAGCGCCGCCAGCAGCGTGGCGGCGTCATAATACGCGGGCACCCCCAGGCGGCGGCCGGCGGTGTCGGCCCGGTCCTGGACGAGATCGCACACGCCCACCAGTTCGGCCAGCGGGTCAGCCTGATACATGTCGGCATGGCGGTTGCCGATGGGGCCAAGGCCAATGACACACACGCGCAGCATCGCTCGCTCCTGACCGTTACGCCGGCCCGCTGACGGTCGCCGCCGGCACTTCGTAGTGGTACTGCGCCATCGTGGGCGCGAAGAAATCGTAGTAGTTCACGCCGCTGTCCAGCTTCCAGCGGCCCACCGCCTCTGGGTTGACCGGGATCGTCGCCAGCTTCAGCCCGAGAAAGTCTTCCAGCCGCGCCAAGGTCTCAGCCTGTTGCAGGACGAAATCCTCAAAGCGCACCTCCAGCCAGTGCCGGGGCTGGGGCGTGGCCCGCACCAAATCCTGCTGATACTTCCACGAGATGGCCCGCCGCCGGCGCAGATCATCGGTCGGCGGGTAGGCGATGCCGAAGTCATTCAGGTCATCGGTCAGGTGGTCGCCCAAGATGCAGTCGCGCGGGTTGCGGATCCAGTAGATGTAGTGCGTCTCCGGGAACAGGCGCACGATCCACGGATACACCAGCGTGGTTTCGGGAATCTTCCAGCCGGTGTGCTCGGCCGGGCTGGCCCGCACCGAGACCAGGTAGCTGTCGATCAACTGCGTGAATACCGCCGGGATCGGCAGCGCCGCCAGGGCGCTCCAATCCCACTCCAGGCCGCCCCGCCAGGTGACGTGGCGGGCCAGCACGCGGCAGGCGGCATACATCGCCTCGGGCGGCAGCAGGTCGCCCATAGGGTTGAGCGGTTCACCCATGAACACCCCGCTGGCCGACAGCGTGTGCGAGATGGCGCGCGTGCCCGAATGGCCGCGGCCGATGATGGTGACGGTCGGCGTGTTAGACATAACCGTTGACTTGCGAGCGTCGGGCTAGCCGCCGCCTACAGCGCCACGACGCTGCCGGTTTCCCAGGACTGGATGATGGCCTCGAT
>JAYUUW010000539.1:0-2794 GCA_043754665.1 Anaerolineales bacterium
GGCCGGGTCGGCCCGCGTCTGCCAGTGCAGTTCGAGCAGGCTGAGGAAGAAGGAAGCCGCCACCAACTGCACGCCCATAATCATCAGGGTCGAGGCGGCAATGGCCTCGTGCAGGTGAATGAGCTCGTTGAAGCGCACGTCGCCGGCCAGCCACTGCACCAAAATGTAGATGAAGGTCGCCAGCCCTATCGCGGCCAGCAGCCCGCCCAGCACCAGCCCGCGCTCCAGGCTGTAGTAGCGCATGAAGCGCTCCACCCAGCGGTCGCGGCCGACCAGGTGCTCCGAGGTAGCAAATACGCGCGCCGAGAGGCCAAAGCTGACCATCTGCTGGCCCAACACTGCCAGCAGGCTGCCCACGATCATGTAGTGGATGCCGATGTAGAAGTTGCCCAGGTAGAACGGCCCGCGCACCAGCACAATGGTGACCAGCAGGCCCAGCAGCATGGCGATGAAGCCCGGCAGCAAGAACAGGTACGACGGGCTGAACAGCAGCATGAAGCGCACATGCCGCCAGCCGTCGCCCAGCGGGCTGAGCTTCGAGACGCCGCCGCGCGGGTGGTAGGTGATGGGCACTTCGGTGATCTTGAGTCGCGCCATGCTGGCCTTAATCACCATCTCGGAGGCGAACTCCATGCCGGTGGTGCGCAGCTGCATGCGCTCGTAGGCGGCGCGGGTGAAGGCCCGCAGGCCGGAATGGGCGTCGCTGATGCGCAGCTTGAACAGCACGTTCAGCATGCCGGTGAGCAGCGGGTTGCCGATGTAGCGGTTGGCCCACGGCATGGCCCCCGGCAGAATGTTGCCCAAGAAGCGCGAGCCCATCACCAGGTCGTAGCCGTTCTGGAGCGGCGCGATGAGCCGGGGCAGGTCCATGAAGTCGTAGGTGCTGTCCGAGTCGCCCATGAGGATGTACTCGCCCTGGGCGGCGGCGATGCCCTTCATATAGGCCGCGCCGTAGCCGCGCACTTCCTGGTGCACCACGCGCGCGCCAAGGTCTTGGGCGATTTCCACTGAGCCGTCGGTGGAGCCGTTGTCGGCCACGATGACCTCGCCCCGCAGGCCCTGCGCCGCCAGCGCCGCCAGCGCGCGGGTGATGCACGGGCCGATGGTGTCGCGCTCGTTGAGGCACGGCATGACGACCGACACCTGCACCGCGCCGGGCGGCGGGGCGGGGTGGGGCGTTGGTTCGGCCGAGGTGGGGGGCAGGCGGGTGCTAATCACTGGGTCATCATGGGTGGGCGCTGGCCCAGATGGTGATTATAACTTAGCTTGCCGAGGGGCCGCCGAAACGCCGTTAGCCTAAAGTCAGGCGAGTGGTGGGCAGAGCGCTAGGGAACCAGTTCGAGCTTGGCCCGCGCCATGATCGTGAACCCACTGTCAGGATAGGTGCTCCAAAGCGTGAGGTAGCTCGACACCGCTTCGGCATCATTCCCGGCCAGCTCGTGGGCGAGGCTGAGGACGTAGTAGTACTCAGCGCATAACTCCGCGTAACAGCCCGCGAGTAGATCGGCTTGCATCCTCGTCAGATCCGCTATAGCTAAGCCCGGGTCGCTACCTGCCAGGAGGTTTGTCTCCACCTCCAAAAAAGAGGTCACCGCCACATCAAATGGGGTTGAGGTCGCAGCAATGGGAGTCGGCGAGGAAGCCGCGCTGTCTTCTGTGTGTCCGCGATAGAGGAATACAGCTGCCTCAGCCCCATCGCGCGAGTGGGCAACAGTAAACAACAACTCTGAGCCCAAGCTAATGACGCGCGTCTGCGCTTCGGCCACCCAACTAATCAAAATGGGCCGGGTTGTCGGAACATTGCCCACGAACAGTGCCTGGCCGCCTTCGGGCAGCCGTGCAGCCAGCCAGAATTCTGGCAGGTCAGCGCCTGGTATCTGCACAACAAACCAGAGTTCATCACTCGCGTATTCACTGAAATCAAAGTGGCCCGAGGCGATCACCGGTACGCCGGCCTGCTGCAAAGTATCGAGCGTGGTTGGATAGCCGTTGCTCCATAGCTGGGCGGCGAGCGCCTGGAGCGCGGCCGACCGATCACAAGCATATACCTGGAGGCACGCGCGGTAAGCGTCGTCGTCCGTGACATAGGCCTGCAAGAACCGCTGCGAGGCCTCAATGTAAGGATTGTCGCCCAGAATATCCGGTGTGTCGGCCTCGGCCTGAAACAGGCTGCGGGCGGCGTCGGCGCTGCCAATGCGGGCATAATATTCGGCTAGCTGAAAGCGTGCCTGATCAACCAGTAAGTGGGGGTCCGCCAATTGGGATTGAAGGGCGACCAGCGGCGCTAATACCTCGATGGCCCCCGAGGTTGTGGCGTTGGTGGCGACGAATTGGCAAAGGGGGTTATTAGGGTTATTGCTGTGTGGCTTTACGGAGTAAACAACTCTGGTCTCAACCAATTCAGCGCCGGTCCAATGAAAGTAATGGGCCGCTACGGGGCTGCATGGATCGGTCCACTCCTGGCCGAGCGTTTCCGTAAAGACTAAACCTGGGCCGCCGAGCGATCGGTCAAGCGCGGCGACTTCACTCAAGTTATACGAACCAAGTCCGATCGGGGAATTGTACTTGTCAACGAGCTTGAGCGGCTGGGCCGGGACGCGGGAAACATCCAAGGGTAGCTGTTCGCTTAAGAGCCCGTAGCAACAGTATTCACGCCAGTTGTGCACCACCACCTCTGGAAATCCGTCGCCGGTCACGTCTAGTAGAGCGTCAAGGCAAATACTTTGGGTAAAGGGACTTGAGTTTGATACGGGCGTCGGCCGTGGTGAAACGCCAGTGCACGGTGGTGGCATGA
>JAYUUW010000540.1:0-1725 GCA_043754665.1 Anaerolineales bacterium
CCCGACGGCGTGGTGGCGCACAAGCACGGCTGGGATAGCACGCCCCTGAACAACGCCGCCGACACGGCGCTGGTGTTCACCCCCACCAGTTCCTACGCCCTGACCATCTTCGTGCACAGCGACGACCCCATCTTGTTCGACGACGCCAACCGGCTGATTATCTCAGTGTCGCGCGCGGTGTACAACTACTTCAACTGGAGCGCCGAACCGGCGGCGGGCCAGTAAGCAGACCACAGACGGCAGTCGGCAGAAACAAACACCGGCCCGATCAGAAGCACTGATCGGGCCGGTCTATTTGTTTTGGGGTGGCACATCAGATTATTCGGCGGCGGGCGTGGGGCCGGCGTCGGGTTCGCGCTTTTTCACTAGTACGAGTTTGTTACTGCCGTCTTCATATGAAAATTCTACGGCGTCCATCACCTGGCGCATGAAGTACAGGCCCAGGCCGCCGACCTGCATGTCCTCGAGCGTGGCGTTGAGCGTGGGCTGCGGCACCGCATCGGGGTCAAAGGGCTTGGCCTGATCGCTGATCGTGATCACCAATTCGCCCTGCCCCGGCTCGCCCTCGCAGCGCAAATCAATATCGCCGCGCCCCTCGCCCTCGTAGCCGTGCTCGATGATGTTGGTCACCGCTTCGTCCACCGCCAATTGGCAGCGGCAGATGGCGACCTCATCCAAGCCGGCGTCTTGGCCGGCCTGTTCGACAAACTTGGAGATGGTTTCCAGGCGGTCGTACCGCCCAGGCACCGTTAAGCGCAGGTCCATCTGCTGGTCCAGGCGAGGCGGCCCAAGCCGCGCCTCCTAGAAGCTCGCCACCGCCTCTTCTTGGGTTGGATGAATGGAGAAGATTGAGGTGAGCCCGGCCAGGCGCAGCACTTCTTCGACACGCGGGCTGGGGTTCGCAAGGCGCAAGTCGCCGTTGACGCGCTTGACAGCCTTGAGCGTCGAGACCATCGCGCGCAGCCCGGCCGACGACATGTACTCCACGTTCTTCAGATCGAGCACAATTTGGGTCTTGCCGCCGTCAACCGACTCGCGCAGCTTGCTTTCCAGTTCGGGGGCCGTGGCGCTGTCCACCCGGCCAGAGACCGAGATAACCGCCACCCGCTTAAATTCTTGAGTCGTAATTTCCATCCTGCACGCCTCCTCTAAGGCTGAAGTGGGCGGGATTATACCCCACTTAATTGTCTATCATACCATTCTATGCGGCGTTGGGCCGCGCCGCCACCGTGGCCAGGCGCGTGGCGGCCAGGCATACGCCAATGAACAGCCAGAACAGCGTGCCGGCCGACTGAAAGCTCAACTCGAAGAAATAGTGATCGACCACACCCACCGCCAACGCGGCAGCGAGGCCCGCGTGCGCGCCCAGCCACAGGGCCGTCGCGTCCACGCCGGTCTCGGCCGCGTCCACGGCGTACACGGCGCGGCGTTGGCGAAAGGCCCAGCCAAACAGCACCGCCAACAGCAGGCCAAAGCCGGCCAGCCCCACCAGCCCCATTTGCTCGGCCATGAGCAGGTAGGCGCTCGACACGCCCAGGTAAATATCAATCTGCGGCACACCGGCAAAGCCCACCCCCAGCACCGGGTAGCGGCCGATGAGGATCAAGGCGTCTTTGTACTCGCCAAACCGCATTTGCGTGGCCAGGTCTTGCCCGCGCAGCCCCTCGATGAAGTGCGTCACATAGTCGCGCGTGGCGGGCAGCACCAGCACCACCGCCCCGGCCA
>JAYUUW010000541.1:0-5682 GCA_043754665.1 Anaerolineales bacterium
GTGAGGCCGGCCCTCGTGCGGCGTTGGTTCGTCGGCACTATGACAACGGCTGCGACAGACAAACGAAAACCCTGCTCGCCCGGCATTGTCAAGTTCATCGTTATAAGCTCAATAGATTGGGTGTGATGATCGACGACCAAGTTCGTTCTACAAGCGCTGATCATTTTCAACGGCTGCTGCGGCTGTTGGAGCTGGAGTCGGCGGCTGAAAAAGAAGCCGCCCTGCGCAACGCGCAGCAGCGGTCGCCGGCCGACGCGGAGGCGGCGGGCTATAGCCTGCTGCATCTGGTCATTCGCGAGGAGGACGCGGGCCTGGGCGGGCGCGTGCTGCTGACGCTGGAGAAGCGTAACCAGACCCTGGCGCTGCCCTGGACCCGCATGGGCGTGGGCAGCCCGGTGCTGCTCTCGGAAGAGGGCGCGCCCGCGGCCGGCGAGGCGGCGCTAAGCTGGCGGGGCGTGGTCAGCCGGGTGCAGCGGCAGACCATTCAGATCGCGCTGGCGCAGTGGCCCGAGCCGGCAGCCGACCGCCCCACCTTCCGGCTCGACCGCTCGACCGACGAAATTTCCCGCCTGCGCCAGCGCGCCGCCATGGAACAGGCGCAAACGGCGGTGGGGTCGCGGCTGGCCGAACTGCGCGACGTGCTCTTGGGCCAGCAGCCCCCCCGCTTTCAGGCCGAGGCCGCCTTACAGCCGCTGAACCAAACTCTCAACCCCACGCAGCAGGCGGCGGTGCGTTTCGCGCTGGCGGCGAAAGATTTGGCCGTCATCCACGGGCCGCCCGGCACCGGCAAGACGACGACGGTGGTGGAGCTGATCCGGCAAATGGTGCGGCGCGGCCAAACAGTGCTGGCCTGCGCGCCAAGCAACCTGGCGGTCGACAACCTGCTGGAGCGGTTGGTGGCGGCCGGGGAGCCGGCCATTCGGCTGGGGCATCCGGCGCGGGTGCTGCCCGAACTGCGCGAGCACACGCTGGACGCGCTGGTAGAGAACCATCCTGAGATGAAGGCGGCAAACAAGCTGACGCGCGACGCCTATGCGCTGCGGCGGCAGGCCGCCCGCTACACCCGCGCCCGCCCGGAGCCAGGGGCGCGGCAGGCCATGCGGCAAGAAGCCCGGTCCATGCTGGCCGAGGCGCGCCGCATGGAAGACCAACTGGTGGAGCGGCTGCTCGACGCGGCGCCGATTGTGTGCGCCACCACGACCGGGATTGACGAGCGCATGCTCGGCCGCCGCCGGTACGAGTGGTGCGTGATCGACGAGGCCAGCCAGAGCACCGAACCGGGCGCGTGGGGGCCGCTGCTGTTTGCCCGCCGCCTGGTGCTGGCCGGCGACCATTGCCAACTGCCGCCGACGATCATTTCGCCGCAAGCCGCCGCCGAGGGCTTCGGCGTGAGCCTGATGGAGCGCGTGATGGGCCAGGGCGGGCCGTCGGTGGCGCGGCGCTTGGGCATTCAATACCGGATGCACACGGCCATCATGGCATTCTCGTCGCAGGAGTTTTACGAGGGCAGCCTGGCGGCGGACCCGACGGTGAGCGGCCACCTGCTGCGCGACCTGCCGGGGGTGCAGGCCACGGCCCTGACCGAAACGCCAGTGTTGTTTGTAGACACGGCCGGGGCGAGCTATGACGAAAGCCTGGAGCCGGATGGCGAGAGCCGGCTGAACATGGCTGAGGGCGAGGTGGTCATTCGGAAGGTGCAGGCGCTGCTCGCGGCGGGGGTGGCGGCGACGGCCATTGCCGTCATCACGCCCTACGCCGCGCAGGCGCGCTGGCTGCGCGAGCGCCTGAAGCTGCCGGAGGTGGAGGTCGACACGGTGGACGGCTTCCAGGGGCGCGAGAAGGAAGCGGTGGTGGTGTCGCTGGTGCGCTCGAACCGCGAGGGCGAGATTGGCTTTCTGAGCGACGTGCGCCGGATGAACGTGGCGCTCACCCGCGCACGGCGCAAGCTGATCGTGGTAGGCGACAGCGCCACGGTGACGGCGCACCCGTTCTATCAGCGGCTGGTGGACTACTTCGAGGCCATTGGGGCGTACCAGTCGGTGTGGGAAGAGGGCGCGTAGCGCGGCGCAACCGGCCCGGTTGTCAGTAGACCTTATCGGAAATAGACCACTGACCAAGCGATCACGGACAACCGCGCAGGGACTGGCGTTTGGGAACGTCCAGCGGTGAGATTCTTCGCGCGCGACCGCAGCATGGTAGCGGGCCGGCGCGACTGCGCTCAGAATGACAGTTAATTTGCTAGGGTGCAGTCCAGTGGTTGGGAAACCGGGGCGCTCACGCCTATTTCCAAAAACGTCTAGTCAGATTTAGTCAGGACCAGGGTGCCCGTCTGGCCCTGCACCTGCACGCGGGCGGCGTCGGACGTGACGGCGGCGGGCTGGGCGCAGGTGTACCCCGTGAGAGATAGCTCCGCGACGAACTCGGGCGGGCGCATGGTAAGCGTGATCTGCGCGTCGGTGCGTTCGACGGCGGTGATTTCCGACGTGCAGTAGTGCAGCGTGACGCCGAGGGCGACCTGCCAATCCAGCGGCAGGATTAGGCCCTGGCGGGCGGGCAGACGCACCGGCTGGCCGCCAAATTGGGGCTCGCCGGCGATCTCAACGGTCGTCTCGACCGGGTCATCCTGATAGTTGTTGAGGAACAGGAAGCTGCCGCGCTCGCCCCGGCTGAGGCGCACATCGGCCCAGGTGCTGAGGGTGAAGAGCGACGGGCAGGCCATCGTCAGGGCCATCTGATTGACCAAATCGAGATCGTCGAGCGTGTTAGCCGGCACGGCCGCGCCGAACATGAGCGCCAGGCCCTGGCCCAGGCGCTGCGTGAAGCCGGCGGTCGCGCCCGCGGCACTGGTGGCAAACACCACCTCAAACGCGCCGGTGTAGGTCTCCAGGTACGTGACGGGGATATCACGATAGTGAAAGGCGCTGATGAGCGTCCAGGCCATGGGCGCGGCGGGCGTAATACTCTCGATGCCGAGCGCGGTCTGGAGCAGCGTGCAGGGGGCGTGGTCAGCGTCTTCCACGCACATCCGCCCCGCCAATATCAGCTTGCCGCCTTGCCGCACATAGTCCACCAGTTTTTGCTGTGTGGCCGCCGGGCAAACGTGGTCCAGCATCACCCACAGCAGCGGAATTTGCGCGGGGTCTAGTTCGGCGCGGCTGAGTTCGACGGCGTCGTAGGGCCGGTGGGTAAGCGCCAGCCCTTTGCCGAGCATGTCGAAGAGAATTTCCTCGCGCTGGTGGATGATGGCCTGCGCCGCCGGCTGCGTGAGGGCGTTGTTGACCTCGGTCATAAAGTCATCGAGCTGGAAACCAATCGTCGTGACGGTCTGGGGCTCGGCCAGAATCAGGTCGGTGCCATAGGCGGCCAGGACGCTGGAGGTCCGGCTATAGCGCGCGTACTGCGAGCGAAAGCGGCCATCGAGCCGCACGGGATGGCCCCAGTTGTGGCGCTTGGCCGGGCTGAGCAGCGGATCGTTTTCGCCGTCGAAGAACAGGTAGTGATTGATGGCGCGCATGCCGGTCGAGACGCACAGGCGGGTGTGCAGGTCGTACAGCGAGGACTGGCCGCCGCTGAAGTCGTTGTTGCCGCCGGCCTGAAATTCCGCCGAGAAGAGCGCCTGCGCTGGGTTCTGCAAGGCCTTGGTGATCTCGTTGAGCAGCACCAGTTGATGGAAGTTGCCCTCGCCGATGAAGCCGGGGTAGACATCGGTGGCGCTGAGCACGCCGGGCAGCTCCAGCGCGCCGATCAGCTGTGACAAGCCGATGGGGAAGGTCTTGCCGCCGTTCATGAAGCCGTGCACATTGACGACCGGCGGCACGGCCAGCCCGTTGGCGTGCGCCTCAGCGAGCAAGAAGACGGTGTAGTCGCGCAGGTAGTCGCGGTAGAACCGGCGGTAGTCTTCCAAAATGCGCGCCCCGTACGGCGCGGTGGGGGCGGCCAGGCCGGCCGCAAGGAAGGCCACGAGATCGGGCGCGGGGTAGCGCGCGGCCACCGACGGGCCATAGGCCTGGCGCAGGTAGTCGGCGAAGCGGGCCACGGTGTCGGGGTTGAGGTCGACGATGTTGCGCACCCACTGGATCATGCCCATCTCGTTGTCGAGCTGGACCAGGATGATGGACCCGTGCTCGGTGATCTGCCGGGGGGTGAGCACGCTGAAGACGGCCTGGTACCACGGCTTCACGCAGGCCAGGAAAGCGGGATGCAGATAGCTGACGACGTTCTGCACCGCGCCGTCTTGGCTGATGAACGCCGTGGCGGGGTAGTTGTCGAAGACCCAGTTCGGAATGCCTTCGTTGATGGTCTCGGCCATGATGTACGGCCCAGGGCGCGCCATGACGTACAGGCCCATGTCGGCGGCCAGATCGAGAAAGCCCGCCAGGTTGCGCATGGGGTGGCTGTGGCCGTCAAAGTCGGAGACCCCTTCGGCCAGCTGGTGCCAGCGCCAGGGGATGTAGGTGGCCACGGTGTTAAAACCGGCGGCTTGCAGCAGGCCCAGGCGGTGACGCCACTCGTCGGCCGGCGTGCGGAAGTAGTGAAACTCGCCGGCCTGAATGAGCTGGGGCTGGTCATCGAGCCAAAACTGGCCGTTGGCGGCGGTAAACTTGGGCATGGCGGTCTCCGGTTTAGCGGGTGAGGGCGAGGGACGGTAATTCGCTCAAGTATTGGCGGAGCAAGGCGCTGTCGAGGCCATTGCGCTGAATGACCTCGCGATAGAAGGCGGCGCTGGGCTTTGGCGTGCGCTGGAAGGTGGTGCGGTCCACATCGACCAGGCCGAAGCGCGGGATGTACGAACCCCACTCGTAGTTGTCCATCAGCGACCAATAGAAGTAGCCGCGCACATCCACGCCGCGCTCGATGGCCTCGTGCAGGGCCGAGAACGTCAGGGCCAGGTAGACGATGCGGAAGCGGTCGTCGTTGACGGCGCAGCCGTTTTCGGTGATGTAGACCGGCCGGTCGGCCAAGCGTTCCAGGTTGGCAATCAGCCCTTCGGGGTAAAACTCCTCCAGGTAGAAATCCATGGGGATGAGCTTGAGCTCTTTGTGCTTGAAGCGCGGCCCGTCGAGCCCCGCCAGGCGCGCATCGACCATGTGGCGGGTGTAGTAGTTGACCGCCCAAAAATCCATCGTGCCCTTCACGTCAGGGTCGTACTCGGCGTTCACGCCGGGATAGACCAACTCGCCGGTGCGGATGGCATGAAAGAAGAATTCGTTGGTGACAAAATCGGCGAAGTCGGTCATGCGCCGGTCGAGCGGGTCGTGGTAGCGGCGCGGAAACCAGTGGATGAAGGCGTGGGCGCTGCTGACCGGGGCGGCCGAGTAGCGCTTGATGAGATGATAGCCCAGCGCGTGAAAGCGCAGCATGTTGAACTTGTACGGCCCGGCGCCGGCGGTGGGCGAGTAGCCGCCCCACAGGTTGAACTCGTTAATCACATTCCAGCCGCTGACGTAGGCGCTGATCTGCGGCAGGAGGTATTCCAGGTAGCGCTCCACGTAGCGCAAGTTCTCGCGCTGGCGGAAGCCGCCCAACTGCTCGAACCACAGCGGATGCGTGAAGTGATGGAGCGTGACAAACGGCTGAATGCCACGCTGCTGCAGGCGGGCCAGCAGGTCCACGTAGTGGTTGACCGCCGCCACATCCCACTGCCCCTCGGCCGGCTCGATGCGGCTCCATTCGATGGACAGG
>JAYUUW010000542.1:0-1778 GCA_043754665.1 Anaerolineales bacterium
CGAATTGCACGAATTGGGGAACGGGAGCTACGGGGGCTGTGCCAGGTTCGTTCGCAAGTTCGCGAGTGTCGCATCTGTCGCGAGTGTTGCGCTCGGTGCCCTCATCCCCCGGCCCCATCCCGCGCTGAGTACAGCGTGGCGCGGGGAAGGGGTGCCTGCGTGAAGAGGCAGCGAGGCGCGGGCCGGCAGGATGATGGTGACAGGAAATTGCTGTTTTAACAAGCGGGTGGCGAAAGTTTTAAGGTGGGCTGGCGTGGCTGAAAACAACGCGGGGCCGGTCAAGTTGGTTGACCGGCCCCGCGTGGGGGGTGCTGAAGAAGGCCGGAGGGCGCTTAGGCGGCGGCAGGGGCGGCCTTGGCGGCGCCGCGCGGTTTTTTGATGCGGCTCTCGAGCAGGGCGCGGGCCTGCTGGCGGCCGGTGTTGAGGATGAACGGGCCGTGGCTGGGCAGCAGGTGATCCCACTCCAACTGCACCAGGCGGGCCTGGGCGGCGTGGTTGAGGGGAATGTCGTACGTGAACATGTCGTACGGATCGCTGAGCTTGTTCTTCATATTCATGAACGTGTCGGCGGCGATCAGGGCGCGGTCGCCGGCGTGCAGCAGGGCGATCATGCCGGGGGCGTGGCCGGGGGTGTGAAAGACCTCCAGCCCGCCGGGGAGCAGGCGGCCTTCATCGAGCGGCAGTTGGATGTTGCGGCCGGCCAGCAGCGGCGGCGAGAGTTGCAGCAGCGGGTAGAGCGGGTGGTGCTTGCCGCGCAGTTTGTTGTAGCGCTCGGCCCCGACCAGGTAGGGGATTTCGAGCCGGTGCGCGGCCAGCGGAATGCGCCAGTCCTCGCGCACCTTGGTGGCGGCCCCGGCGTGGTCGAGGTGGCCGTGGGTGAGGATGAGCAGCTTGGGGTGCTCGCCCTGCGTCAGCGCCAGCACCTGCTCGAAGATGATTTTCTCGAAGCCGGGCGCGCCGGCATCCACCATGACCCAGCCGCCGGCGTCGTCACGCACCAGCCACACGCCGACGGGCTGACGGCCACCCAAGAAGGGCAGATCGAGTTTGTGAATGTGGGGGGTCACCTGGGTGAAGGTGGGTTTTGCAGCAGCCATGGGGTTGATCCTCTAGTTCGTCGAAAATGGGTCACGCGGTTGCGGTTTGCCGCTGGGCAAGCTCACCGCGTGATGCTCGAGAAATTTCCACTCCCGGCCGGCCAGGCGCAGGACGTTGGTGGCGCGGGTCTGGGCGATGCCCCCACCGCGCCGGCCGGATAGGTCGACATTCTCCAGGCAGGTGACTTCGGCGGTTTGGCCATACAGCCGCACCTGCACGTCGGTCGGCCAGATGCGCACGACGCCCTGGTTCTCAAAGATGCCGTGCCAGCTCTCGCGGATGGCCGCCCAGCCGGTGAGGGCGTTCCAGCCGGGATGCACGCACACGGCGTCGGGCGAGTCCAGCCACAGGCGCTGCATGAGGGCCAGGTCAGCCAGGCTGAGGGCGGTGTAGAAATTGGTGTGGACGGCCAGCACGGCCGCGAGGGTGGCATCGTCCATAGCGTGCGTGCGGACTATTGTAATCGTTTTCGGCGGATATGCGTATGCAGGCCGAAAAACATTTGCCACGAATTACGCGAATTGCACGAATTGGGCAACGGGAGCACCAGGGCAGCGCCAGATTCGGAGGGCGACACGCATACACAGTCAATCAGTGGGCTGTCAGAGAGGGAGCCTACAACGTCAAAGGGCCGGCTCATCGCACGGTGAATCCTTGAGAGAAGGTATCTGACCCTGGAC
>JAYUUW010000543.1:0-4011 GCA_043754665.1 Anaerolineales bacterium
GCCATGCCGCGCGACCTGCCCAACTTCTCGTACGGCGAGTACATCAACGCCCCGGCCCACCCCAACAAGGGCCTGCTGACCGAGAAGGGCCTGAAGCACGTCATCGCCTGCGTGGAGGCCATGAAGGCCGTCATCGGCGACGACATCGGCCTGACGCTCGACTGCGGCCCCGGCTGGGTGCTGCCCGACGCCATCCGCTTCGCCAAGGCGCTCGAGCCCCTGAACATCATGTGGGTCGAAGACCTGCTGTCCGGCGACTATTCGCCCTACAACCTGGCCGACGTGTACCGCGACCTGACCGTGGCGACCTCCACGCCCACGCACACGGGCGAGCAGGTGTACCTGCGCCACAACTTCAAAGAGTTGATTGAGCGCCAGGCCGTGCGGGTGATCGGCCCGGACCCCGAAGACATCGGCGGGCTGGCCGAGCTGAAGTGGGTGGCCGAATACGCCGACCTGCACGGCATTTTGATGGCCCCGCACGGCATCTATGACGGCCTGATCGGCCTGGCCGGGCTGGTGCATGTGTGCGCCACCATGCCGCAGAACTACATTGCCTTCGAGTATCCGGTGGGCAAGCCCGATTGGTGGTACGACATCATCACCGGCCTGCCCAACCCGATCGTCAAGAACGGCCTGATCGACGTGTGGGACACGCCCGGCCTGGGCGTGGACTTCAACGTAGAAAAGGCGCGCCAGTACCTGCCGGCCGGCGACGAAGACTTCTTCGACTAAGCCCGGCCCGGCCCAACCGCCCGACCCTGCCGTCCCCCGGCGCTGGCCGCTGCCACGCCGGGGGACGCATCACATCTGCGGTCACCCTTACGCGGCGAGCCGCCGAGGAGAAGATGCTATGAAAGCCCATGTACGCCCCCACAACGGCGCGCCGACGCTGTTTCTAGACGACAAGCCGGTCTACGCCAATTTGCAGTGGATGATCGGCTTCAACCTGGCCGACGCCAAAGGCACCGCCGCCACCCAAACCGCCATGCGCGCCTTCGCCCAGGCGGGGGTGCACCTATACACGCTCGATGGCCTGCAGGGCGATTGGTGCGGACCGCGCAACGGCAGCCCGGCAACCTACGACTTCAGCGAGAACGGGCCGCGCCTGCAAGCCGCCGTGGACGCCGACCCGGAGGCGCTGTTCAACCTGCGCCTGATGTTCGAGACCCGCCACCTGCTCGACAATTGGTGGAACAAGCAGTACCCGGACGAAGTGGAAGTGCTGTCGCATGGCGAGGCTAATTCGGCCTCGTATGCCTCCACGGTGTGGCACACACAGGTGAAAGAACTGCTGACCGCCCTGGTGGCCCACCTGCGCGCGATTGGCATGTACGACCGCGTGATCGGCTACCAGATGTGCACCGGCACCTGCGGCGAGTGGATCAAGAGCTGGTCGTGCATGGATTTGATGGACACCGACTATAGCGCGCCGATGCAGCGGTACTTCCGCCATTGGCTGACGGCGCGCTACGGCACCGATGCCACGCTGCAAGCCGCCTGGGGCAAAGAAGAGGTGACGCTGGCGACGGCCGAGGTGCCCAGCCCGGTGGACCAGGACACCACCAGCCACTACTACTTCCGCGACCCGAACCACGAGCGCAACGTCATCGACTTCTATGAGGCTTATGCCGAGCTGTGCGCCGACACGCTGCTCGACTTTTGCCGCACGGTCAAAGAACTGACCGGCGGCGACAAGCTGACCGGAGCGTTCTACGGCTACATCATGGAATTGTCGTGGAACGACACGTTCTTCACCGACGGCCACCAGGGCAGCGGCCCGGTGGGCCGGGCGGCCAGCGAGGTCTCGACCGTGCAGCGCAGCGGCCACCTGGGGCTGGCCAAAGCGCTGCGTTCGCCCGATATTGACTTCTTCGTCAGCCCGTATACCTATGGCTTCCGCGGCCTGGGCGGCGACGGCCTGGCCATGCAGCCCAGCGAGAGTCTGCGCCTGCACAACAAGCTGTACTGGTTCGAAGAAGACACGCTGATGCACAATAACCTCGACCCCCGCAAGCGCATGCACCCGGTGAAGCACTCGGTGGCGATCTACAAGCGCAACTTCGCGGAGGTGCTGACGCACGCCCAGGGCATTACCTGGCTGGAAAACGAGTACTACGCCGAAGACCCGAGCATTGTGGATGAGTTCCACGCCCTGCAGGCGCGCTTCCACGCCATTGGCAACTGGGCGGTGCAGTTCGACCGCCGCCCCAGCGCCGAGGTGGCCGTGTTCCTCGATGACGAGTCGTACTATCACGAGGCCAACACAAACGGCATCAGCCTGCCGCTGATCTGGCATCAGCGGCTGATGAACCTCAACCGCTTCGGCGCGCCGCACGACCTGTACCTGCTGAACGACCTGCTGGAAGGCCGGCTGCCGGAGTATAAGCTCTACATCTTCCTGAACATCTTTCACTTGAACGCCGAGCGCCGGGCCGCCCTGAAGGCCCAACTGCGGCGCGACGGCAAGACGGCGCTGTTCTTGTATGCGCCGGGCTACATCAACGAAGATGTGCCCGAGCAGCCGTTCGGCACCGTCCACATGACCGACCTAACCGGGTTCAAGTTTGGCATGAGCAAGAGCTACTGGACGCCCATGATGCATGTGACGGACTTTACCCACCCGATCACGCAGGACGTGTCGCAGGAGCTGTTTTGGGGCACCAACCGAGCGCTCGCGCCGATCTTCCACCTGGAGGACGACGACGCCAACACCACCAACCTGGGCGATGTGATCGGCTCGGGGGGGCGCTGCCAGCCGGGCCTGGGCGTTAAGACCTTCAACGCCGGCACCAAAGACGCCTGGAACTCGGTGTACGTGGCGACGCCCAACGTGCCCTCGCCGGTGCTGCGCGGCATTGCCCGCTTCGCCGGGGTGCATCTCTACAACGATGACGGAGATGTGCTGTACGCCACGCCGCGCTTCGTGGCGGCGCACACGGTGAAGGGCGGGCCGCGCACGTTCAAGCTGCCCCAGCCCGCTGAGGTGGTGTACGACCTATATAATCGCCAATTGCTCGGCCAAAACACGGCCGAGTTCTGCACACAGCTGCCGCCGGCCTCGACGGCGCTGTTCTACACCGGCCCGGCCGCCGCGCTGCGCGCGCTGGACGGCGAACCGGCAGGAGCCTAAAGCATGAGCCAAGAAATTGTCGTCACCGGCGGCAGCGGCCGCCTCGGGCGGGTGGTGGTCGCCCACTGCATCGCGCAGGGTCACCGGGTGCGGAGCCTGGACCGCGCCGGCCGCCCGGCCGAACCCCCGGCGGAGGGCGTGACCTTCGCGGATGTGGATATGAACAACTTGACCGCGCTCACCGACGCGCTGCGCGGCGCGGAGGCCGTCATCCACCTGGCGGCCTTCCCCGGCCCGTGGGGGCAAGCGCCCGGCGTGGTGTACGCCAACAACATCCTCATCAACTACAACGTGCTGCGCGCCGCCGCCGAACTGGGCATCAAGAAGGTGGCGCTGGCGAGCAGCGTGAACGCCTACGGCGGGCTGGGCAGCAAGATCGGCCGGTTCGACTACTTCCCCGTGGACGAAAACCACCCGACCTACAACGAGGACGACTACTCGCTCTCGAAGTGGATCGGCGAGGTAACCGCCGACTCGTTCGCGCGGCGCTTTCCGGAGATGACCATTAGCAGCCTGCGCTTCCACGCGCTGCCCGACGCGGCGCCGGTGCTGCAAAGCGTGCTGGAGACGGCCGAAGCCGGCGGGGCGCGCAACCTGTGGGGCTGGACGCTGATCTCCGAGGCGGCCCGCGCCAGCCTGCTGGCGGTGCTGGCCGACTTCCACGGCCACGAACGCTTCAACATCATGGCCCCGCACACGACCAGCACCTACACCAGCGTGGAACTGGCCCAGCACGCCTACCCGAACGTGCCCTTCCGCCAGCCGGTTGAAGGTCACGACAGTCTCTTCGATTGCAGCAAGGCCGCGCGCCTGCTCGGCTGGGTGCACGCCGACCTGTAGCCCCTGCCCTCATACAAAAAACGGCGGGCCGGAGCAAT
>JAYUUW010000544.1:0-3143 GCA_043754665.1 Anaerolineales bacterium
TCCGCCGAGGGTGTTGTAGCCGCTCTGCCCCTCGGGCGGCAGGCGTGACAGCCCCAGCAGTTCTTTCACCTCCGGCAAGGTCAGCCGGCCATCGAGCAGCCAGGAGCCATCTTCGCGGCGCGTGGCGGCCGGCGGGTTGGGGTGGCCGGGGACATGGATCGCGCCCACCAACGCCTCGATCACATCCGTCAGGGTGACCAGGCCTTGCAGCCCGCCAAACTCATCAATGATGAGGGCGATATTTTCACCGGTGGTGCGGAACAGTTCCAACAAGTCCAGCACTGACCGCGCCTCGGGCACAAAGAGCGGTGGGTGCAGCAGGGCGGTTAAGTCCACCGGCTGCCCAGTCAGCAAGGCCGCCAGCACATCGCGCCCGCGCACAATGCCTTCAACGTTGTCCAGGTTGGCGCGGGCGGCCGGAAAGTAGGCGTGCCGACTGGTGACAATGGTGTCGCGCGCGCGCTCCAGGGGTTTAGTCAGGTCGATCCATACCACGGCGGGGCGTGGGGTGATGAGCGTACCGGCGCGCAGGGCGCCGAGTTCCAGCGCACCTTCCATCAAATCTTGCTCGGTGGCTTCCAACACCCCGCCCCGGCGGCCCTGCTCAATCAGAATCCGAAGCTCTTCGGCGGAGACAGGCGCTTCGACGCTCAGGCGGATGCCGAGCACGCGCAGCAGCAAGTCGGTGGAGCTGGTGAGCAGGCTGACGGCCGGCGCCAGCGCCCGCGACAGGACGGCCATGGGACGCGCCATGGCGGCGGCGATGCGCTCCGGGTTGCCGAGCGCCAGCCGTTTGGGCAGCAGTTCACCGACCACCAGTGATAAGTAGGAGATGGTAAGAACCACGATCCCCAGGCCAATAGCCTCGCCATACGGCCCCAGCCCCGGCAGCCGGGCGAGGCTAGCCCCCAGCGTTTCGGCCAAGGTGGCCCCGCCAAAAGCGCCAGCCAAGATGCCAACCAGCGTAATGCCGATCTGCACAGTCGATAAGAACCGCGTGGGCTGCAGGGCCAGGGCCAGCGCCGCCTGCGCCCCAGCGTGGCCGGCTTCGGCCTGCTGCTGAAGCCGCACCTTGCGCGACGACACAATGGCGATTTCGGCGAGCGCAAACACACCGTTCGCCAAAATCAAGACCAAGATTAGTAACACTTCAAGTAGGATGATGGGCATCAGCGGCCTTGATAGGGGGAATAGGAGTCCAGTGGCGGGCAAAGCATAACATAGCTGGCATGGCGGCATAGCTCGAATGCCGACAGCAGCTTGACAGCCGAAGCGATGTTAGTCATCCTTTAGGTAGTCGGGTGCGCTACTCTTAATCCAGCCGCGCTGATTGTATCCGCCCCCTGATACCCTTTTGACCGTTCAGACCTTTTGTCATCCATGAGCGATCTGATGCCATCAAGTTCCCCACGTCCCCAACCGCTCGCCCGCGCCGCCGTCGGCCGCGAGGCGTTTACCGCCGCCCAGCAGATCACCAACGACTGGGCGCGTTCGCGGGCCGTGCGCCAGATGGTCAGCGTGCTGCCGCCTGACTGCGTGCCGGCCGCGCTCGACCTGGCCCGCGCGCTGGCCACGCCCAACTTGCGCGCCCGCACGCTAATGGCCGTCAGCCGCGCCGCGCCGGAGGCCGACCGCCCCGCCTTGCTGGCCGAGGCCGAGCAGGTGATTTACACGATTGACTCGCCGGCGGGCCGGGCCGGACCGCTGAGCGTGCTGGCCGAGCGCCTCAGCGGCGCGGCAAAGCACGCGGCGGCCCAGGCGGCGTTGGCGGGCGCGGCCGAGGAGCAAGACGTAAGCGAGCGCGGCTGGCTGATCGTCGCCCTCATGCCGCACTTGCCGCCCGCCGCGCAGGGGCAGGCGCTGGACCAGTTGCGCACCATCGCCGAGGTCAGCATTCGCGCCGCCACGCTGGCCCATGCCGCGCTGGCCCTGCCGGAGGCCGCGCAGGCCGAAGTGCTGGCCGACGGGCTGGCCCAGGCGCAGGCCATCCCTGACGCGGAGGCGCGGGCGCGCACCCTGGCCGCTGTGCAGGAAGCGCTGCCGGCCGCCGAGCGCTCCCCGGTGGCTGTCGCCATCCTGGCTGCCGCCGCGCTGCTCAACGATGAGGGGCAGTGGGCGCGCGCCGTGGGGTGGAGCGCCGCCGCCCTGCCGCCCGCCGATCTCGCCGCCGCCTACCCGGCGGCCCTAGCCCTAACCGCGCTGGAGCCACGGGCCGAGGCGTTGGGCGCGCTGGCGCGGGCCGCAATGGGGGGCGAGCGCCCCGCCCGCCTGGCCGAAGCGCTGGCCGCCGCCGCCATCGTGCCGGACGATTGGGGCGTTGCGTTTGCCGTCGGCCGCCTCGCCGCCCACCTGCCGCCCGCGCTGCACGCCCCGGCGCTGGCCGCCGCTCGCGTCATGGGCGATGCTTGGGCGCGCTCGGACCTGCTGGCCGACCTGACCGACGCGATGGACGCGGACCAGAAAGCCGCCGTGCTGACCGAAGCCCTGGCCGCCGCCCGCGCCGCGCAGCCGTGGCCCCGCGCCCGCGCCCTCACCGGCGTCGCCGCCAAGTGCGCGCCGTAGACTCGGAGACTGCCTATGCCCCCTGCCGCGACACTCGCCGCCAAGCTCAAGCTCAAACCCAACCAGCGCGCCGCCGTGTGGCATGCGCCAGTGGGCTACCTGGACCAGCTCGGTCCGCTGCCGGAGGGCGTGACCGTCGCCACCCACTTGCGCGGCCTGTTTGATTGGGTGCAGGTGTTCGTGATGACGCAGGCCGAGATCGCGGCGCTGGCTCCCCGGGCCGTGGCCGCGCTCAAGCCGGCCGGCCTGCTGTGGGTGGCCTTCCCCAAGGGCAGCTCGAAGCTGCAAACCGACCTCACGCGCGACAAAGGCTGGGAAGCGCTGCAACCCTTCGACCTGTTGTGGGTCAACCTGGTCTCGATCAACGATACCTGGTCGGCCTTCGCGCTGCGCCCGCTCAAACCCGGCGAGACGCGCCAGCCCTGGCGTTAGCGCGGAACTCAAAGCGGCCCGGCTGCGTCTTAGTGGTGTGAAGGAGATCACACCATGCAACGGTTATTGGTAAGTCTATTGTTGTTGTCCGTCCTCATCAGTGCTTGTACCACGCCGGGGTCCCCGGTCGTGTTGGTTGAGGAAACTGC
>JAYUUW010000545.1:0-6705 GCA_043754665.1 Anaerolineales bacterium
GCCTGCCACGACCTGAGCGAGGGCGGCCTGGCCGTCGCCGCCGCCGAGATGTGCCTGGGCGGCCGCCTCGGCCTTGCGCTTGCACTGCCCGCCGGTGACCCGCTGCGGCAGTTGTTTGGCGAGTGCAACGGCACGCTGCTGGCCGCCGTCGCGCCCGAGCACACCGCCGCCTTCGAGGCCGCGCTGTCCGGCCTGCCGGTTCAGCGCCTCGGCGCTGTCACCGCCGACCAAGCCCTAACGATCTCGACCTCGGCCGGCCCGCTGCTCACGCTGCCGGTTGCGGGTCTGGTGGCCGCCTGGAACACGCCGGCCGGGGAGGGCGTATGAAACCCACCGCCCTGATCCTGCACGCCAATGGCAGCAACCGCGACCACGAAGCCGCCCAAGCCATGGAACTGGCCGGCGCCTCTGCCGAGATCGTGCCGCTGAGCGTCTTGCGCGCCGGCCGCCGCCAGTGGGCCGATTACCAACTGCTGGTGCTCCCCGGCGGCTTCTCCTATGGCGATGCCCTCGGCGCGGGCAAGCTCATGGCGCTCGACCTCACCGCTTACTTCGCCGACGCCGTCAATGACTTTGTCGCCAGCGGCCGGCCCGTCATCGGCATCTGCAACGGCTTTCAAGCCCTGGTCAAGGCCGGCTTGCTGCCTGGCCCGCAAACCGGTGCGGCGCTGCCACCAGCGACGCTGACCTTCAACGCCGCCGGCCGCTTCGAGTGCCGCTGGGTCACGCTGCTGCCGCAGGCGGGCGTGTGCGCCTGGACCAACGGCCTCACCGAGCCGATTGAGTGCCCGGTGGCCCATGGCGAAGGCCGGTTCTACCTCAGCGACCCGGCCGGTGTCGCGGCCCTGCAAGGCGTTGGTCAAGTCGCGCTCACTTACGGCCACGCCGACGGCACGCCCGCCGGCGGCGACTACCCTGCGAACCCCAACGGCTCGGTTGGCGACATTGCCGGTATCTGCAACGCCGCCGGCAACGTGCTCGGCCTCATGCCGCACCCCGAAGACCACCTCTTCGCCTGGCAGCACCCGCGCTGGACCCGCGGCCCCACCCGCGGCCTCGGCCTGCCGCTCTTTCAGCGCGGCGTGGCTTACGCGGCGGAGGCGGCATGACCCTTTCCGACGCCGACATACGTACGCTGCTGCCAGAGGCGTTCGATCGCTCCGGCCTGCCCGGCGTCGAGGCCGGCAAGGTGCGCGAGTGGTACTCCCTCGGCGATGGCCGGCGCGTGCTGGTCACCACCGACCGGCTCTCAGCCTTTGACCACATCCTCGCCGCCGTGCCCTACAAGGGTCAGGTGCTCAACCAACTGGCCGCCTGGTGGTTCGCCCGCACCGCCGACATCCTTCCCAACCACCTGATCTCGCTGCCCGACCCCAACGCCGCCCTCGTCCGCGAGGCTACGCCGTTCGCGGTTGAGGTCATTGTGCGCGGCTACATCACCGGCGTCACCACCACGGCGCTCTGGTATCGCTACGCCCTCGGCGAGCGCGAGATTTACGGCTGGACGCTGCCCGACGGCCTGCACAAGAACGAAGCGCTGCCCACTCCCATCATCACCCCTACCACCAAGGGCGGCCCCAGCGGGCACGACGAGCGCCTGACCTGCGCCGAGGTGGTCACCCACGGCCTGCTGGACGCCGCCACCTGGGATGCCGTCCAGGCCGCCGCCCTCGCGCTCTTCCGTGCCGGGCAGGCCGCCGCCCAGCAGGCCGGCCTGATCCTGGTCGATACCAAGTACGAGTTCGGCCGCGACGCCGAGGGCCGCCTCTGCCTGATTGATGAAGTCCACACGCCCGACTCGTCCCGCTTCTGGCGCGCCGACAGCTACGCCCCGGCCCTGGCCGCCGGCACCGACCCCGAGAACTTCGACAAAGAGTTTGTGCGCCTGGCCTACGTCGCCCTGGGCTATCGCGGCGACGGCGAGCCGCCTGCCATGCCTGCCGACTTGTGGGTCGCGGCCAGTCAGCGGTACACTCAGCTTTACACGCTGCTCACCGGCCAGCCGTTTGTGCCGGGCGCGTATCCGGTCGGACCCCGCCTCGTCGCCAACTTGCGCGGCGCGGGCTTGCTCCCCTCCATCGGCGCTCCACCACGCTGAGGCCCTATCGTGACATCCCTTCCGCTTGCCTTTGACGACACTTTCGCCTTTGAAGGCCGTGATTCGGCCGACGACGTGCCCCACGACGAGTGCGGCATCATTGGCGTCTACGCCCCTAACGAGGACGTAGCCCGCATGGCCTACTTTGGCCTGCACGCCCTCCAGCACCGCGGCCAGGAGGCGGCCGGCATTGCCGTGTCCGACGGCCATACCGCCCGCCTGCACAAAGACGTGGGCCTGGTGGCGCAGGTGTTCACGCCGCAGACGCTCGCCCCGCTGGCCGGCGGCCACTTCGCCATCGGCCACACGCGCTACTCCACCACTGGCTCGTCCTCGGCCCGCAACGCCCAGCCCTTCCTGATTGAGACCCTTAACGGCCCTCTGGCCGTGGCCCACAACGGCAACCTGCTCAACACCGCCGATCTGCGCAGCGGCCTGCTGCGGCGCGGCGTGGGCCTGTCCGGCTCGTCCGACAGCGAGGCCATCACCATGTCGCTCGCCGGCACCTCCGGGGACAACTGGGAAGACCGCATCGAGGCCGCCATGCACCTCTGGCGCGGCGCCTACTCGCTGGTCATTCTGGTGCGCAACAGCGTCTTCGCGGTGCGCGATCCGTGGGGCTTCCGCCCGCTCAGCGTTGGCCGCCTGCCGGGTGGGGGGCATGCCGCCGCTTCTGAGACCGGCGCGCTGCGCACGCTGGGCTGCGAGTCCATCCGCGAGGTTAAGCCGGGTGAGATCGTCACGCTCAGCAACAACGCCCTGCGCGTGCGCCAGGCGCTGCCGCCCGCGCCCGCGCTGGCCCGCTGCACCTTCGAGCACATCTACTTCTCGCGCCCCGACAGTTTCTGGGACGGCCTGCACGTCCATCAGGTGCGCCAGCGCCTCGGCGTCGCGCTGGCCCGCGAGGCCCCCGTCCCGGCCGATGTCGTCATCGCCGTGCCGGATTCGTCCGTCCCGGCCGCCATCGGCTATGCCCGCGAGACCGGCCTGCCCTACAACGACGGCTTCATCAAGAACCGCTACATCGGCCGCACCTTCATTCAGCCCACCGACTCGCTCCGCCGCCAGGGCGTAGCGCTCAAGTACAACACGTTGGCCGAAAACCTGCGCGGCCAGCGCGTGGTCGTCATCGACGACAGCATTGTGCGCGGCAACACCGCTGGCCCACTCGTCAAGCTTATCCGCGACGCCGGGGCGCGCGAAGTGCACATGCGCATTACCTGCCCGCCGATTGCCCATCCCTGCTTTATGGGCGTCGATATGGGCCAGTACGAGGAGCTCATCGCCCACCACAAGACCCTCGACGAGATGCGCGACCTGTTCGACTGCGACACGCTCCACTTCCTCTCGCTCGAGGGCATGATGGGCGCGCTCGACCGCCAGTCCGACTACTGCAACGCTTGCTTCACCGGCGTGTACCCGCTGGAGTTCGATGTCGAGTCGAGCAAGACCGGCTTCGAGAAAGCGATTGCCTAAGTGGCTGCCGGCCTGCGGGTCCTGATCGTCGGCGGGGGTGGCCGTGAACACGCCCTCGCCTGGAAGGTCGCGCCGTCGCCGCTGCTGGGTAAGCTGTTCGTCGCCCCCGGCAACGCCGGCACCGCCACGCTGGCCGAGAACGTGCCGCTGGCCGCCGACGATGTGCCCGGCCTCACCGCTTGGGCCGCCGACCACGCCATTGATCTCGTCATCGTCGGCCCAGAAATCTCGCTGGCCGCCGGCCTGGCCGACGCCCTCCGCGCCGCCGCCATCCCAGTCTTTGGCCCCTCGCAAGCCGCCGCCGAGATCGAGTCGTCCAAGGCCTTCGCCAAAGACTTCATGCGCCGCCACGGTTTGCCGACCGCCGCGTATGCCACCTTCACGGACTTCTACGACGCCGTCGGCCACCTGCTGGCCGTTGATTTCGACCGCGCCGGGGTCGTCATTAAGGCTTCGGGCCTCGCCGCCGGCAAGGGCGTCATCGTGCCCGACTGCGCCGATGACGCCGAAGCCGCCCTGCGCGACATCATGCTCGACCATGCCTTTGGCGCTGCCGGCGACGTGGTGGTGATTGAGGAGCGCCTAACCGGCGACGAGGTCTCGCTGCTGGCCTTCTCCGACGGCGTCACGGTGCGCCCCATGCTGCCCGCCCAAGACCACAAGCGCCTCGGCGATGGCGATGCCGGCCCCAACACCGGCGGCATGGGCGCCTACGCCCCCGCGCCGGTCTGCCCGCCCGCGCTGGTCGCGGCGCTCACCCGCGACATTCTGGTGCCCGCCATCGCCGGCCTCGCCGCCGAGGGCCGGCCGTTCGTGGGTGTGCTCTACGCCGGTTTCATGCTGACCCCCACCGGTCCCAAGCTGCTGGAATTCAACTGCCGCTTTGGTGACCCCGAGACGCAGGCGCTGCTGCCGCTGCTCGACAGCGATTTGTTGGAAATCATCCTCGCCTGCACCCAGGGCCGGCTGGCGGAGGTCGACGTGCGCTGGAAGCCCGGCGCGGCGGCCTGCGTGGTCATGGCCGCGCCCGGCTACCCGGGCGCGTATCCCAACGGACTGCCCATCGCCGGCCTCGCCGGGCCGTTTGCCGACGCCGCCGCTTTCCACGCCGGCACGCGCTTGGAAGGGGAGCAGGTCGTCACCGCCGGCGGGCGCGTCCTCGGCGTCACCGGCTGGGGGGCTGATTTGCCCGCCGCGCTCCACCACGCCTATCAGGCGGTAGACGCCATCCACTTCGACGGCGCGCAGTTCCGCCGCGACATTGGCGGGCGGGCGCTGCGTGGGGTGGGGGCATGACGGCATCTGCGTATGCCGCCAGCGGTGTGGATATCGACGCCGGCAACCGCGCCGTCGCGCTCATGACCGCCGCCGTCCAATCGACCTATGGCCCCGAGGTGCTGGCGGGCGTCGGCGCGTTCGGCGGCCTGTATGACGCCGCCCGCCTGCAAGCCATGACCGCCCCGGTGCTCGTGGCCTCCACCGACGGCGTGGGCACCAAGGTGCGCCTCGCCGCGCAGGCCGGCCGCTACGAGTCCATCGGGCACGACATCGTCAACCATTGCATCAACGACATTCTGGTGCAGGGCGCGCGCCCGCTCTTCTTTCTCGACTACGTCGCCAGCGCCCGCCTCGACCCGGCCCAGGTGGCGCAGATGGTCGCGGGCATGGCCGCCGCCTGCCGCGCCGCCGGCTGCGCGCTGCTGGGCGGCGAGACCGCCGAGATGCCCGGCGTCTATGCCCCCGGCGAGTTCGATGTGGCCGGCACCATCGTCGGCGTGGTCGAGCGCGCCCAGCGCCTGCCGCGCCCCGACCTGGCCGCCGGTGATGTGCTGCTGGGCCTTGCCAGCTCCGGCCCACACACCAATGGCTATTCGCTCATCCGCCGCCTCTTCGCGGATGTGCCGCTCGACACGGTGTTCCCCGAACTCGGCGTGCCGCTGGCCGAGGCGCTGCTCGCGCCGCACCGCTCGTACCTGCGCCTGCTGGAGCCGCTGTTGGCTGACCCCGCCCAGCCGGTCAAGGCGCTGGCCCACCTCACCGGCGGCGGCCTGATCGAAAACCTGCCGCGTGTGCTGCCGGCCGGTCTCAACGCCGCCATTCAGCTTGACCAGTGGCCCGTGCCGCCGCTCTTCACCCTCATGCAGCGGCGCGGCGACCTACCGACGGAAGAGATGTTCCGCGTCTTCAACATGGGTATCGGCCTGATCCTCGTCGTCGCTCCGGCCGATGTCGCCGCTGTCCAGGCGCTGCTGCCCGAGCCCGCCGTCGTTCTCGGCGCGCTGGTTGCTGGCGACCGCACCGTGCAGTTAGTGCCATGACCACCCGCCCGCGCCTTGTAGTGCTCCTCTCGGGCCAGGGCAGCAACTTCCAGGCCTTGCTCAGCGCCTCGTCGGTCGGCCGCCTGCCCGCCGATGTAGTGGCCGTGTTCTCCAACCAGCCGGAGGCCTACGGCCTCGAACGCGCCCGCCTCGCCGGCCTGCCTGCCATCTTGTTAGAGAAGGCCCCCAGCCAGACCCGCCGCGAGTACGATGCCGCGCTGGCCGGCGCCGTAGCCGCCTATGCGCCCGATTGGATCATCCTGGCCGGCTGGATGCGCCTGCTGACCACGGCCTTTCTCGACCGCTTTCCGCAGCGGGTGGTCAACCTGCACCCGGCCTTGCCCGGCACGTTTCCTGGCATCGACGCCATCGCCCGCGCCTACGCCGCCTTTCAGTTGGGCGTGCTTACCCAAACCGGCGTCATGGTTCACCTCGTCCCCGATGAGGGGGTCGACTCCGGGCCGGTGCTGGCCCAAGAAACCGTATCCATCCTGCCCGGCGACACCCTCGCCGACCTCGAGGCCCGCATCCACGCCGTCGAGCACGAGTTGTTAGTAACGACTGTGGCCCGGCTTGTCACCACGGGTCAAGGAGACCCTGCCCCATGAATGAAGAACTCTTTACGCGCTTCGAATCTCTGACCTTCGACGACGTGCTGATCGTCCCCGGCTACACCGAAGTGCTGCCCGACGCCACTGACGTGCGCGCCGCGCTCACGCCTGGCTTGCGCCTCAACATTCCGCTGCTCTCGGCCGCCATGGATACCGTCACCGAGGCCCGCCTCGCCATCGCGCTGGCCCGCGAGGGCGGCCT
>JAYUUW010000546.1:0-2307 GCA_043754665.1 Anaerolineales bacterium
ACGCTGCCGGCCACGCGCCACACGGCCGAGGCCTGCCAGTGGCGGCGCTCGTAGCGGACGATGGGGTGGCTGGGCCGCGCCCAGGCCGGCAGGCTCAGGCGGGCCATGCGCGCCGGTTAGTCGTGCGGCTCCGCGCCGGAGGCGGCCTTGATCTGCTCGACGTAGGCCAGAATTTCCTCGGCGCTGTCCATGGCCTTGTCGCCGGTGCCGCCGAGCATTTGGGCCAGCTCGTAGATGCGCTCGCTGGCCCCCAGCGGGCGCACATGCGTCACCGTGCGCTCGCCCTGAAAGGCCTTCTCTACTTTGAAGTGCTGGTCGCCGAAGCCGGCCAACTGCGGCAGGTGGGTAATGCACAATACCTGGTGCGACCCGCCCAAGCTCCACAGCTTCTGCCCAACGATGGTGCCCACGCGCCCGCCGATGCCCTGGTCGATCTCGTCAAAGATGAGCGTGGGGGTCTGGTCGGCGCGGGCCAGCACGCCCTTCAGCGCCAGCATCAGGCGCGAGGTCTCGCCGCCGGAGGCCACCTTGGCCAGCGGCTTGAGGCCTTCGCCCAGGTTGGGGGCCACCATGAACTCCACCCGGTCAATCCCGGTGCCGTCAAAGGCCACGCGGCGGCCGTCCACAATCGCGCCGGCCGGGTCTTCGATCAAATGTTGGTCCACCCCAAACTGGGCACGCTCCATGCGCAGGTCGGCCAGCTCGCCTTCAATGGCGCGGGCCAGCACCTCGCCCGCGGCGTGGCGGGCGGCCGAGAGGGCCGCGCCCAACTGCCCAATGCGGCGCAGCATCTTTTCCTCGCGCGCTTCCAACTCAGCGCGGCGCTCGCTGGAATGGGTGAGCGTATCAAGCTCGGCCTGCGCCTGCGCGCCGAAGGCCAGCACCTCGTCGAGGCTGCCGCCGTACTTGCGCTGGAGGTTCTTTAGCAATTCCAGGCGCTCTTCCACCTGGTTGAGGCGCTTGGGGTTGAACTCGATCTGCTCGCGGTAGTCTTCCAGGTCGCGCACCAGGTCTTTGAACTGCTCGCTCAGGTTCAGCGCCAGATCGCGCTGCTCGGCCAGGCTGGGGTCGATCTTGGCCAGGCTGTTGAAGGCGCGGGCGGCCTTGCCCAGCAGGTCGGCGGCGCTGGGCGTTTCGTCGGTGCCGTCGGAGAGGGCCAGGGCGGCCTCGTCGGCCAGGGCTGAGAGCTTCTCGGCATTGGCCAGGCGGGTGCGCTCGTCCAGCAGGGTCTTGTCTTCGCCGGGCTTCAGGCGGGCGGCCTCGATCTCTTTGATCTGAAAGTCGAGCATGTCGAGGCGGCGCTCGCGTTCGCGCTCCAGGCGGCGCAGCTCGGTCAACTCGCGGCGGATGCTGTTCAGATCGCGCACCACCTGGGTGTAGCCCTCGCGCTGCGGCTCCAGCTCGGCGAAGCGGTCGAGCATAAACACGTGCTCACGGGTGCGCAGCAGCGAGAGGTGCTCGCTCTGGCCGTGCACATCCACCAGCCATTGGCCCACCTCGCGCAGCAGCGCCAGGCTCACCAGGCGGCCGTTCACGCGGGCGGCGGTGCGGCCCTCGCGGCGCACCTCGCGGGCCAGCGTCACCTCGGCGGCCTCCATGCCCTCGTCGGCGTCGAGCAATTGCTCGCGCGCCAAGATGGCCTGAATGGCGGCCTGCGCGCCCGGCTCCAGCGCGAACACGCCCTCCACCCGGGCGGCTTCGGCCCCGGCCCGCACAAACAGCGGGTCAGATTTGCCGCCCAGCAGCAGCTCAACCGCGTCGATGATGATGGACTTGCCCGCGCCGGTCTCGCCGGTGAAGACCACCAGGCCCGCGTCCAGCCGCAGGTGCAGCGTGTCGATGATGGCGAAGTCGGTAATGCGGAGTTCGGTGAGCATGGTGGCGACCGGTTAGCGGACCGTAATGCCGCGCAGGCGGGCGAAGAACGTGCCGGTGGCAATGACGGTGTACACCGCCGGCCACAACAGGCCCAGCAGGCTGCCCAGCCCGCCCCGGCCCAGGTCGCCGCCGCCGAATACGGTGAGGGCCAGCAGCAGCAGGCTGGGCACAAACAGCGGCAGGCAGCCGACCACATAGCCCACGGCGGCGGCCACGAACAGGTTGCGGCCCCGGCGGCGGCGCACGATGGCGCGCACCACTTCGGCCACCAGCCCGCCGGCCACCGGCGCTAGGAAAAATACACACCAACTAAGCGTAAGCAGCAGCGCGCCGGCCAGGCCGCCCAGCACGGCGGCGGCGATGGGCGCGGTGAGGTAGTCGTACCACAGGGCGGTCTCGAACACCTGCTGCTGGCCGCGCACGCACTCG
>JAYUUW010000547.1:0-1517 GCA_043754665.1 Anaerolineales bacterium
ACCGATTGGGGCGAGATCGTGGCGCTGTATGACCTGCTAGTGCGCAGCGCGCCTTCGCCGGTGGTGGAGCTGAACCGCGCCGTAGCCCTGGCCCGGCGCGACGGCCCCGCCGCCGGCCTGGCCGTGCTGGAGGCAACCCTGGCGCGCGGCGCGTTGAGCGACTATCACCTGGCTTACTCGGTGCAGGCCGAGCTGAACCGGCAGCTGGGGCGGGTGCCGGAGGCCCGCGCCGCCTACCAGAAGGCGCTGAGCCTGGCGCGGCAGGAGCCGGAGCGGCGCTTTCTCGAGCGCCAACTGAGCACGCTGCCGCCCGACTCCGCCGAGGATTGATTCCTCTAACTTTCGCGCTGCCTGTCGATTTGGGGGTCGGCCGAACGACTATTCGCTGTAACCACCAACCGCCACAACGCCGCGTGGCCCTGACCCAAAGGAGACTCACCCATGCGTTTTCTCGTGATGCACCGCACCAATGAAGTTGAAGACGCCGCCGCGCCGCCCGACCCCGGCATGTACGCCCGCATGGGCGCTTACATGCAGCAAGAACGCGAAGCCGGCGTGCTCCTCTCCGGCGAGGGCGTCTGGTCCAGCGCCCACGGCGCGCGTGTGACATTCGTCAACGGCGAGGCCGTCGTCACCGATGGCCCCTTCACCGAAGCGAAGGAAGTCATCGGCGGCTTCGCCATCATCCAGGTCGCCTCGCTGGCCGAGGCCGTCGCCGCCGTGCAGCGCTTCGCCGCCGTGTTCCCGCCCGGCCGCCAGCCCAGCATTGAAATCCGCCGCATCTTTGAGGAAGCGGACTTCGGCCCCGGCTAGAGCGGTATCCTATTGAGGGTCTGCCCCCATCCAATCATCTGCGATCACGCGGCCTCGCGTAAGGGCGTTGGCAAGCCCAGCGGTTTTGCTGGGCCGACCGCCCCAGCGCTTGTTCCTTGTAGAAGGCTGGAAATCAATCTGTATTGTGAAAGACTGATTTCTCTAACTTTCGCGCTGCCTGTCGATTGGGGGTCGGCCGAACGACTATTCGCTGTAACCACCAACCGCCACCGCGCTGCCCAGCCGCGTGGCCCTGACCCAAAGGAGACTCACCCATGCGTTTTCTCGTGATGCACCTCACCAATGAAGCTGAAGCCGCCGCCGCGCCGCCCGACCCCGACGCGTATGCCCGCATGGACGCTTATCTGCAGCAAGAACGCGAGGCCGGTGTGCTCCTCTCCGGCGAGGGCCTATGGCCCAGCGCCCACGGCGCGCGCATCACCTATGTCAACGGCGAGGCCGTCGTCACCGATGGCCCGTTCACCGAAGCCAAAGAAGTTATCGGCGGCTTCGCCATCATCCAGGCGGCCTCGCTGGCCGAAGCGGTGGCCGCCGTGCAGCGCTACCCCGCCATGCACCCGTCTGTCCGCCAGCACAGCACCGAAATCCGCCGGATCTACACCGACTCTGACTTCGGCCCCGGCTAACCGCTCAGCGTGGATTGTGCCGGCCTCGGGCCGCCGCGCCCGCCCCAGAAACTAGCG
>JAYUUW010000548.1:0-5680 GCA_043754665.1 Anaerolineales bacterium
AAGACGCCGTGTGGGTCGATGAGCACGGGGCGCAGCCCGGCGGCGCGCGAATTGTCAGCGGTGTCGGCTGCCATTCAGCCCTGCCGGCCGCCGGGGCCGGTCAGGCCGGCAGCCAGCCCTTCACCAGCGCCAGCAGCACGCCGCCGGCAATCACACTGCCCAACTGGCCCGCGGTGTTCGCGCCCATGGCGTGCATGAGGATGAAATTCTGCGGGTCTTCGTCCTGCGCCATGCGCGCCGCCAGCCGCCCGGCCATGGGGAAGGCGCTGATGCCCGCCGCCCCAATCAGCGGGTTGATGCGGCCGTGGGTCAGAAACGACATCAGCTTGCCGAACAGCAGCCCGGCCACTGTGTCAAGCGCGAAGGCGAACAGACCCAGCGCCAGGATGGCCAGTGTCTCCCAATTGAGAAAGCTGGCCGCGCTCATGGTCGAGCCGATGGTTAGCGCCAGCAGCAGCGTGCTGATGTTGATCAATTCGTTCTGCGCCGACTTGCTCAGGCGGTCGACTACGCCGCTCTCGCGCAACAGGTTGCCCAGCATGAGCATGCCAATGAGGGGCGTGGCGGCCGGCACCAGCAGGCCCACCAGCAGCGTGACCACAATGGGGAACAGCACGCGGGCGCGGGCCGACACCGGGCGCGGGGCATACTCCATGCGAATGCGGCGCTCGGCGGGCGTGGTCAGCAGCCGCATCAGCGGCGGCTGGATGATGGGGATCAGGCTCATATAGGCGTAGGCCGTCACCGCAATGGGGGCCAGCAGCCGGGGCGTGAGTTGGGTGGCCACAAAGATGGCCGTCGGGCCGTCAATCGCGCCGATGACGCCGATGGAGGCCGCTTCGTTGAGCGGAAAGCCCAGCAGGGTCGCCAGCAGCAGCGTGCCGAAGATGCCGAACTGCCCGGCCGCGCCCAGCAGCGCCATGGCCGGCTGCGCCAACAGCGGGCTAAAGTCGATCATCGCGCCGACGCCGACGAAGATGAGCAGCGGGAAGAGTTCGGTGCGGATGCCGGCGTCGTACAGCACGCCCAGGAAGCCTTGGCCATCGGCCAGGCCCGCCAGCGGGATGTTGGCCAGCAGGCAGCCGAAGCCGATGGGCAATAACAGCACCGGCTCGTATTGCTTAACGACCGCCAGCAAGATCAGACCGCCGCCGGCCAGCAGCATAACCACCTGCCCCCACGTGAGCGCGGCCAGGCCGCCAAACAGGTCGGCCACGCCGGCCGGCCAGGTCATGCCGCCTCCGGCGTGGCAGCTTCGTATTCCAGCAGCACCTGCCGGTGACTGACGGTTTGCCCGACCGTGGCGCGAATGGCCTTGATGCGGCCGGGGCGCGCGGCGCGGATAGTGTTGTTCATCTTCATGGCTTCTAAAACGCACAGCGGCTGGCCTACGGTGACCGTGTCACCGGTCTGGACGGCCACAGAGAGCAGCAGGCCGGGCAGGGGGGCCAGCACGACATTGGTGCCCGGTGTGGGGTGCGGGGCACGGGCCGCGGGCAGGGCGCGAGGCGGGACGGCGACGGCCGGCGCGCTGGCGATGGCCGGCGCGGTGGTCTCTGGTTCGGGCCACACTTCGAAGACCTCATCGCCAATGGTGGCGATGACCGGGCGCGCCTGCAGGTCGGCAATCTCGACCAAATAGACTTCGCCGGCGACGGTGACGGAGAGTTTCATCGATGACGTTCTCGCTGCTTGAGTAATTGGGTGCGCCGGGCCGCCTGCCACGGGCTGAGTTGGGGCGCTAACTTGGCCGGCATGGGCCGCGCGGCACTCGGCGGCTGTGTGGCGAGTGCCACCGCCACCGCGATGGCGGCGGCGCGCTGCCGGAGCGTGGCATCGGCGGGCGGCGCGGCGGCTGGTTCCGGCGGCGGCGCGCTAGGCTCGGCCGTCAGGCGCACCAGCACGGCGATGACGAGCCACAGCAGCACCAGCGCGGCCAGCACAAAGCTCATGCCAATCACGGAAATCTGTAGGGCGGCGGTTAGGTTCGCGCTCATGGCCTGCGCCTAGACCGGGATGTTGCCGTGCTTGCGCGGTGGCGCCGGGGCGACTTTGTCGCGCAGCGCGCCCAGGGCGGCGATGAGCTTGGGCCGCGTTTCGCGCGGCTCCAAAATGTCATCCACATAGCCCGCGCCGGCCGCGTAGTACGGGTTGTTGAAGCGCCGGCGATAGTCCTCGGCCAGGCTGCGGCGCATGCCGGCGGGGTCGTCTGCCGCCTCAATCTCCCGTTTGAACAGGATGTTGGCCGCGCCTTCCGCGCCCATGACGGCGATCTCGGCGCTGGGCCAGGCGTAATTGACGTCGGTGCCGAGGTACTTGCTGCTCATCACCACATACGCGCCGCCATAGGCCTTGCGTGTGATGACGCTGAGCTTGGGCACGGTGGCTTCGGAGTAGGCGTAGAGCACTTTGGCGCCGTGCCGGATGATGCCGCGATGTTCCTGGTCGACGCCGGGCAGGAAGCCGGGCGAGTCGACGAAGGTGACCAGCGGCACGTTGTAGCAGTCGCACATGCGCACAAAGCGGGCGATCTTGTCGGCGGCGTCGATGTCGATAACGCCCGCCATGACGCTCGGCTCCTGGGCAATGACGCCCACACTGTAGCCGCCCAAGCGCGCCAGCCCCACGATGGCGTTCTGCGCCCAGGCCGGCTGGATTTCGAGAAAGCTGTCGTGATCGACGACGTGCGCGATCACCGCATGCATAGAATAGTCCGCCGCTGAGTCCAGCGGCACAATGTGGTTGAGCGCATCGTCCATGCGCCCCACGTCATCGGTGGGCGGCGTGAAGGGCGGCGACTCGACGTTGTTGGCGGGCAGGTAGCTGAGCACGCGCCGGCAGAGCGCCAGCGCCTCGCGCTCGGTGTGCGCGGCCAGGTGCGCCGTGCCGCTGAGGCCCATGTGCACGTCCACGCCGCCCAACGTCTCGGCATCGACCACTTCGCCGGTGACGGTTTGGATAACCTGGGGCCCGGTGAGGAACATGTAAGAGTGCCGCTCGACCATGATGATGAGGTCGGTGAGCGCCGGCGAGTAGGCCGCCCCGCCGGCGCACGGCCCCAGCATGACGCTGATTTGCGGCACCACGCCCGAATACTGCGCGTTGCGCCGGAAGATTTCGGCATACCCACCCAGCGCCTTGACGCCTTCTTGAATGCGCGCGCCGCCCGAATCGATCAGGCCGATGATGGGCACACCGTTGCGCACTGCCAGGTCCATGACGCGGCAGATTTTGTGGGCCTGCATCTCGCTCAGCGTGCCGCCAAAGATGGTGAAGTCTTGCGCGTAGACGTAGACCGTGCGCCCGTCGATCTGGCCGTAGCCGGTGACCACCCCGTCGCCCAGGTACTTCTCGGACCCCAGGCCCAACTCGTCGCCCTGGTGGGTGATAAACGGCTCCAGCTCGTGAAAGCTGCCGGCGTCGAGCAGTTCGTCGAGGCGCTCGCGCACCCCGAGCTTGCCCTTGGCGTGCTGGCGGGCCAGGCGTTCGGCGCCGCCGCCGGCGCTGGCTTGGGCGCGCACGGCGCGCAGTTCACAGATGCGGGGGTCGTCGGCGGTCACCGGCATGGGCAGGGGGTGAACGGCCAAGTTAGAGCGGCCAGTCGCGCAGCATGCGCTCGGTCTCTTCGGCGTGGCCGCTTTCGTCGCGGACCATGTCTTCGAGCTGGACCATCAGGCCCTTCTCGCCCAGGGCATCGGCTTCGCGGGCGCGCTGGGTATAGCCTTCGGTGGCTTCCCGCTCAGCGATGAGCACCGCCTGGAGCAACTCGCGGTTAGTGTGGGCCGGCGGCACCGGCCGGGCGGTGGTGGCCGGCTCGCCGCCGAGGGCCACGATCTTGTTGGCCAGGTACTGCGCGTGCAGCTGCTCATCGGCGACTTCAGTGATGAAGAACTGCGCCAACTGCGGGCGATAGGGGCCGGTAGCCTTAGCGGCATAGGTGAGGTACTGAATAATCGCGCCCAATTCGCCCGACAGGTCTTGGTTGAGGTGGTCGATCAGGGTTTGCTTGTCCATGTGGGTTTCCTGTAAACGCACCCGGCGCAACCGCGCCGGCTGCGATAGGCTTGCCTCTGCATTCTAGGGCGCGGGGGAGGCGGCGGTAAGGGACAAAGCTCATCCGTACCGCGTGATCTTCCGCCCAGATGCGGCCGGCTATCGCCGCCGGCGTCGCCCACAACGCAAACGGCCGGTCCGCGTGGGCGGGACCGGCCGTTTGTCGGTAGATGCTGTTCTGGGGCGCGTTAGCGCTTGCTCGGTTTGGCCTTAGCGCGGGCCTGGGCGTCCATCACCGCCACGGCGGCAATGGCGACCACTTCTTCCACATCGTCGCCGGCCTGGAGCACGTGCACTGGCGCGTCGAGGCCGAGCAGGATCGGGCCGATGGTCTCGGCGCCGCCCAGCCGCTGGAGCAGCTTGTAGGCCACGTTGGCGGCTTGCAGGTCGGGGAAAATCAGCACGTTGGCCGCCTTGACGCGGCTGAACGGGAAGCGGCTCTCCATCAGTTCCGGCACGATGGCGACATCGGCCTGCACTTCGCCGTCGATGGCCAGGCTGGGTCGGCGGGCGCGCACCAGTTCGGTGGCGGTGCGCATCTTGGCGGCCAGCGCGTGCGGCACGCTGCCGAAGTTCGAGAAGGACAGCATCGCCACGCGCGGGGTGAGTTCCAGGCGCTCGGCAAAGTCGGCGGCGAGGATGGCGATCTCAGCCAGATCTTCGGCCGACGGGTCGATGTTGACCGTGGCGTCGCTGAAGACGTAGACCTCGCCCTTGATGATGACCACGTACGCGCCCGCCGCGCGGCGCACGCCGGCCGCCGTGTGAAAGACTTGCAGGGCGGGGCGGATGACCTCGGGGTACTCATAGGTCAGGCCCGACACAAACGCGTCGGCGTCGCCCTGGTGCACCATCATCAGACCGAACAAATTCGGCTCGTGCACGGCCTCGCCGGCGTGCTGGCGGGTGACGCCCTTGCGCTGGCGCAGGCCAAAATAGGCGTCGGCATACTGCGCCAGGTGCGCGTCCGTGGCCGGGTCGAGCGACTCAGGCGTGAAGCGCAGGCCCAACTCAGTGACCGTGCGGGCGATGACCTCGCGGCGGCCCAACAGGAGCGGCCGGCCAATGCCCTCTTCGACGATTTGCGCGGCGGCGCGAATGATCTTGCTCGACTCGCCCTCAGGCAAGACGATGCGCTTGGGCTGCGCCTTGGCCTTGTTGATGATGGACCGGCGCACGCGGCGGCCCGGCCCCAGGCGGGCGGCGAGTTGTTCGCGGTATTCATCGAGCTCGATTTCGAGCCGGGCCACGCCGCTGCGCATGGCGGCTTCGGCCACGGCCGGCGCTTCCCACAGCAGCACGCGCGGATCGAGCGGCTTGGGGATCAGGTAGTCGGGGCCGAAGGCGAGGGAACTGACGCCATAGGCATTGAGCACAGCGTCGGGCACATCTTCGTGGGCCAGCGCCGCCAGCGAGCGGGCCGCCGCGATCTTCATCTCTTCGTTGATGGCCCGCGCGCGCACATCGAGCGCGCCCCGGAAGATGAAGGGGAAACCGAGCACGTTGTTGATTTGGTTGGGGTAGTCCGAGCGGCCGGTGGCCACCAGCGCATCGGGGCGGGCGGCTTTGGCCAGTTCATATTTGATTTCGGGGTCGGGGTTGGCCATGGCAAAGATCATCGGCTGGT
>JAYUUW010000549.1:0-7795 GCA_043754665.1 Anaerolineales bacterium
GACGTGCTGCAATTCAACGGCTCGTACATCATGTCTTACCAGGGCATCGCCGATGCCTACTTCAAGGCCGGCGACTATGGCCGGGCGCTCACCGCCTACCGCACCGCCGGCGACCAACGCGGCTACTCCACGGCCTACTGGGAGTTGCGCAACCAGGTCCTGCAGCGCTATTTGGCCCCGTTCTTGACCTATGGCTTTGTCCTGCTGGTGGCGCTGAACGTGTTTGGCCGCCTGGAAAAGCGCCGCCGCTGGCTCGACCCGCTGCGGCAGGCCCTGCGGCGGCTGCAGCAGCACCGCCTGGTCGACGATTTCGTGTTTATGTTCCGCTTCATCCGCCAGCCGGCCGACAGCTTCTACTACATCAAGAACAAGCTGCGCGGCAGCCTGCTGTTTGCCGGGCTGATCTACCTGTGGGTGGTGGTGGTCTGGGTGCTGGCGCTGTACGTCACCGGGTTCGCCTTCGCCCGCTACACCATCCCCCAGTGGATCCGGCCGGAGAGCGAAATCCTCAATCTGCTGGTGGTGCTGGCCTTGTGGAACGTCGCCAACTACCTCATCTCGACCATCAGCGACGGCGAAGGCCGCGTGCGCGATGTCATCATCGGCAGCGCCTACAGCCTGTTCCCCTACGCGCTGTTTGCCCTGCCGCTGACCTTGCTCTCGAATGTGCTCACGAATAACGAGGTCTTTCTCTACTCCTTCACCCTCAACGTCCTGTACGGCTGGACCGGGCTGATGCTGTTCATCATGGTGAAGGAGATTCACAACTACTCGTTTACCGAAACGGTCCGCAACGTGCTGCTCACGCTGTTCACCATGGCGCTGTTCCTGCTGACCGGCTACATCCTGTATGTGCTGTTCAACCAACTCTATGAGTTTATTTCGGCCATCGTGCAGGAGGTCGGCTTACGTGGCTAAGCTCCGGCCCCTCCTCCCCGTTAGCCTGGCCCTCGGCCTGCTCCTGGCGCTGGGCCGCGGCGGGCCGCCGGCGCTGGCCCAAGCGCCCACCGTCGACTCGAACCAGTTCACGCAGCCCGATGTGGTCGACACCACCTGGCAAACCAATCAAGCCATCCCGGCGGCGTTCGCGCTCGTGGCCGAGAACGCCGATTTTCAGCTCTACGCCGACCAAACCACGCTGGCCTTCAAGGTGGTCGACCAGCGCAGCGGCTATGTGTGGCATTCCAATCTGGACGAGGTCACCGATGACGATGACCTCAACCGCACGTGGACGGCCTTCGCCCAGAGCGGCCTCAGCATTGACTACCTCGATCAAAAGGCCATCAACAAGCGCCTCTCGATCACCAGCGCCGAGCATACGCTCACGACCGTGCCGTTGGCGGACGGCTTTCAGGTGAACGTCACCTTCACCGACGTGGGCATCACGCTCGGCGTGGCGGTCCGCTTGGAGCCCACCGGCGTCAGTGTCGAAGTGCCGTTTGCCTCCATTGTGGAAGCCGACCCTGACTACAAGCTCGGCCTGGTCTACGTCTACCCCTTCCTGGGCGCCACCAAAGAAGACCGCGTCCCCGGCTACATGTTCATTCCCGACGGCGTCGGCAGCCTCGTGCGCTTTAGCGCCGCCACCAAGGCCAAGAACATGTTCTATGGCCGCTACTACGGCCCCGATTTGGGGATGATCTCCACCCTGCCGTATGTCGCCACCGTCAACCGGCCTCACCCGCTCACCGTGCCCGTGTTTGGCATGGTCCACGGCTACCAGCAGCATGGCTTTCTCGCCATCGTGGAGCAGGGCGCGGCCTACGGCGAAATTCAGGCGCACCCAGCCGGGGTCATCACCAGATTCAACTTTCTCTACAACGCCTTTGTGTACAACGAGAGCTACTTCCAGGCCACCAACCGCTCCGGCGCGGGCGTGACCACGCTCCAGCCGGCCACCAATGCGTTCGATATCCGCATCCACTTTCGCTTTTTGACCGGCGCCGCCAGCGACTACGTCGGCATGGCCCGGAGCTATCAGCAGTATTTGGTCGACCGGGGGGACTTGACGCCGCACCCCGTGCCGGCCGGCGACATCGGCATTCGCCTGGAATTTCTCGGCGGGGAAAAAGAACGCATCCTGATTTGGAATCGGCTGATCCCCATGACCACCGTCAGCCAGATGCGCGCCATTCTGGACGACTTGGCGCTCAAGCATCCCGAGGTCATTTATTACGGCTGGCAGCCGCTGGGCGCTTCGGCCATGCCGCCCACCACCCTAAAGGTCGATGGCGGCTTAGGCAGTCTCGATCAGTTGAGCGCCCTGGCCGCCGACCTCGCGGCCGGCGGGGGAAACTTCAGCCTCTACCTCGACCCGCAGGCCGCCCTGCGCGACGAAGGCGGCTATTCTGCCCGCAGCGATCTGGCCATGTCCATCACCAGCGCCAACCTGCGTGGCTACAACCGCCACAAGGTCAACTATTTCCTCAATCTCGACGCCCTGCGCCAGCGCTATGCCCCGCTGAGCGCCGACATCTTCTCGCGGCTGGGCGCTGGGCTGGCGCTCGATGGCCTGGGCTCGACCGTGTATAGCGACTTCAAGCGCAACCATCACCTCAACCGCGCCGACGCCATTCGCGCGTATCAGGCGCTGCTGGCCGAAAGCGCCGGCCGCCTCGGCTTCTACCAGCCCAATGACTATGCGTTTAGCGTGATGCAGGCTTACTACGATCTGCCGTTGGGCAACAGCGGCTACATCTACACCACCGACGCGGTGCCGTTCCTGCCGATTGTGCTGGCGGGCTACGTGCCCTACTACGGTCCGGCCCTGAATTTCTCCTCGAACACGCAGGCCGATTTGCTCCGCCATGTTGACTTTGGCGTCTACCCGTCCTACTTCCTCACCCAGGATGCGACGGCCAAGATTTTGACGACGCGCTCCAATTGGATCTACACCTCCTCGTACGCCCAGTGGTCGCAAAGCGTCAAGCAAACCTACGCCTGGCTCAACGGCCTGCTCGCGCCCGTCACCGGCCAGCCTATCGTGGCTCGCCAGGTGCTGGCGGCCGGCGTGGTCGCCACCACCTACGCCAATGGCCGCCAAATCGTGGTCAACTACAACGCCCAACCCTACACCGCCGACGGCCTGGCGGTCGCCGCCCAAGACGCCGTGCTGCGCGAGGTGACGCCATGAGCGCGCCTCCCCTCCCGCGCGGCGGCGGCCTCCGGCCGAGCGTGCGTGAAGCCCTCAATGGCTACGCCTTCATCTTGGTCTGGCTGGTCGGCTTTACCATCTTTACCATGTGGCCGCTCATCCAAACCTTTATCTACAGTCTGAACGAGGTCACCGTCTCGGCCCAGGGCATCAACCTCGACTATGTCAAAGTCGCCAACTACACCCGGGCCTTGCTCACCGATCCCACCTTTGTGGAACTCTTAATCAGCTATGTGATCGAGACCGTGGTGTCGGTGCCTATTGTGCTGATCTTTTCGATGCTGATCGCGTTGTTCCTGAATCTGGACTTCAAATTCAAGGGCTTCTTCCGCACCATCTTCTTCTTGCCGGTGGTCATCACCAGCGGGCCGGTGATTCGGGAACTGACCTCGCAGGGCGCCACCTCGGCCCCCGGCATTGTCAGTTCGGCCGCCTTGGCCGAATTCCTGACCGAACTGCCGGCCTATCTGCGCAACCCGGTGGAGTACCTGCTCACCTCCTTCATCCTGATCCTGTGGTTTTCCGGCGTGCAGATTCTCATTTACCTGGCCAGCTTGCAGAAGATTGACCGCGCCATCTATGAAGCCGCGGCCATTGACGGCGCCTCGGCCTGGGAAATGTATTGGAAGATCACGCTGCCGTCGCTCGCGACCACCACGCTCATCGTGGCGGTCTACACCGTCATCACGCTCTCGCACTTCTCCGAGAACAAGGTCATCAAGTACATCTATGGCCAAACTTACGCCGTGGGCAGCGGCATCGGCTATGCCAGCGCGCTGGCGTTCCTGTACTTCCTGGTGCTGTTGGTGCTGCTGGTGCTGGTGTTCTTGCTCCTCAAGGGGCGCTCTGAGGAGCGTACCGGTTAGCCGGGCACCGCTATGAAAAGCCTCCTCCCCAGCCAGATTAAGGGCTTCCTGTTCGGTGACCGCCGCCGCTACGGCGCGGTATTCATGGTGCTGCTCTACCTGCTGCTCATCGCCATCGGCTTCATCTACCTTTACCCGCTGCTGTTCATGTTTGTCACCAGCCTGAAGAGCCCCAATGACCTGCTGAACCCCATGGTGCAGTGGGTGCCCACCGAGTTTTACCTGGGCAACTATTTCAAGGCCTACCGGGTCTTAGACTACCCGGCCACCCTGGCGGCCTCGATCCTCATCAGTGTGGTCCCGTCGGTCATTCAGGCGGCGGTGTGTTCGCTCATCGGCTACGGGCTGGCGCGCTACCGCTTTCGCGGCAAGAACCTGGTGTTTATTCTCATCCTGGCCACCTTCATCATCCCGGCCCAGAACACCGTCATCCCGCAGATGCTGGCCTATAAGAGCCTGGGGTTGCTGGGCAACATTCTGGCCCTCATCTTGCCGGCTAGCCTGGGGCAGGGCTACAAGAGCGCGATTTTCATCCTGATCTTTTACCAAACCTTCCTCTCGGTGCCCAAGTCCCTGGAAGAAGCGGCCCGCCTCGACGGCGCCTCGGACCTCCGGATTTTTCAGGAAGTGGCGCTGCCCGCCGCCGCCCCGGCCTTTATCATCTCGATCATCTTCTCGACCGTGTGGTATTGGAACGAGACCTACCTGACCGTCATCTTCTTGGAGGGCGGCCTGCAATCGCTGCCGATGCAGCTCACCAAGTTCGTGCAGGCCTATGAGAACCTGTACCCGCCCGGCACGGTGAATATCTTCGACCGCCTCAACGAGGCCGTTAAGCTCAGTGGCACCTTCCTCAACATTCTGCCGTTATTGGTGATGTACTTTGTGCTGCAAAAGTGGTTTGTCGAATCAGTGGAAAGAACAGGTATTACGGGTGAATAAGTCGCTCATATGGCCGTTGGTGTTGGTGCTCTTAATCACGGCGTGTACTGCGCCCCCCACGAAAGAGGCCGTCATCGACACCCCCGTGCCTACCCAGGCCGTGCCTGCCACAGTGACCGCCCCCGTGGTCGTGCCGACCAAGGTTCCGCCCGCCGCCACCGCCTCACCCGCGCCCACCAGCGCCCCATCGGCCACCGCCGCCGCGCTGGCCGACGTCATTGAGTATGAAATGCGGGGCTCGTTCGACTTCTTCTGGGAGCATGCCAACACCGAGGCCGGCAGCCCCGGCTACGGCCTCATCCGCGATCGCTTCCCCGGCTCACCCGGCATCGCCAGCATGGCCTCGCTCGGCTTTGGCCTGACCGCCTACCTGGTCGGCATCGACCAGGGCTACATCACGTACGAAGAAGCGCAGGACCGCGTGGCCCAGACGCTGGCGACGCTGCTGACGCTGGAGCGCACCGAGGGCTTCTACTACCACTTTGTCGACATGCAGACCGGCGAGCGCGCTTGGCAGAGTGAAGTCTCCACCATCGACACCGCCATCCTCATGATGGGCGTGCTGTCCGTCGGCGAGTACTTCGGCGGCGACATCGCGCTCCAGGCCAAAGAGATTTACGACGGCATCAACTGGCCCTGGTTTGTGGATGACACGCGCAACATGTTCTATATGGCCTACCGGCCGGAGAAGGGGTTTGAGGGCCACTGGGATTGGTATGCCGAGCAGTTGATGCTGTACGTGCTCGCCGCCGGCTCCGCCACGCACCCGATTGACGCCGCCACCTACTACGGCTTTACCCGGCACGCGGCCGCCTTCGGCGAGGGCCGGCCCTTCATCCACTCCTGGTTTGGCTCGATCTTCACCTACCAATACAGCCACGCCTGGATCGACTTCCGCGGCTATGTCGACCGCGAGGGGGTCAATTGGTTCGACAACTCCGTGGCCGCCTCGCTCGCGCAGGTCGATTTCGCCACTGCCGTCGATGCCGACTACCTCACGGTCGGCCCTTTAGCCTGGGGCCTGACGGCCAGCGACGGCCCCACCGGGTACAACGGCGCGTATGGCGCGCCGCCCTCCGGCTCCAACGACACGGCCCATTTCGTCGATGACACCGTGGCCCCGTCGGGCGCGCTGGGGTCGATCATCTTCGCGCCGGAGGCGGCCGAGGCTGCGCTGCAGAACTACTACACCCTCGAGCGGCTGAAGGGGCCTTACGGCTTCGTCGATGCCTACAACCTCACCGAAGACTGGTACGCCAGCGATGTGATCGGGATTGATAAGGGCATCACGCTGCTGATGCTCGCCAATTACGAGAACGCTGCGGTTCACACACTGATGATGAAGAACGCCTCCATCCTGGCTGGGCTTAGCCGGCTCGAATTTACGGCCCTCCCCGCCGCCGGCGCGCAGCCATGACCACCATCAAGGATGTCGCCAAGAAGGCTCAGGTCAGCGTCACCTCGGCCTCGTATGCCCTCAACGGCAACGGCACCATCAGCCCCGACACGCGCCAGCGGGTCCTGGCGGCGGCGGAGGAGCTTAACTACCATCCCAACGCCTTTGCCCGCAATCTCAAAAATCCCAAGACCCAGACCATTGGGGTGTTCATTTCCCGCTTCGGCGGTTCGTTCTACGACGAAATTCTCGAAGGCATTCACGACGTGGCCTTGCGCACCGACTATGAACTGCTGGTCTGCCCCGACAGCCGCGCGAAGCGCAAGATTTTGACCCACCGCCAAGTCGACGGCGCCATCGTCTTTGACTCCAAAGTTAAGAGCGACGCGCTTATTCGGCTGGCGTCGCAGCGTTTCCCGATTGTCGTGCTCGACCGCTACGTGGAGGCCGACTACCTGCTGCCGCTGCTGATCGACAACGCCCACGGCGTGACCGAGGCGTTCGACCATTTGTATGCGCAGGGCGCCCGCCGGATTGATGTAATCTCAGGCGCGCTCGATTCGTTTGACAACATCGAGCGCATGCGCGCCTTCAGGCACGCCGCCGACCAAAACAACGTCCGCGTCCGGCAGTATCAGGGCAATTTCACCGAGCAGTCGGGCTACGACAATGCCCGCGAGATCATCGACGCCAAAGAGCGGCCCGAGGCCGTCTTTTGCGCCAACGACCAGATGGCGATTGGGTTCATGCGCGCCATGAAGGAATCTCACCTGCGCGTGCCCGACGACATCGCCGTGGTCGGTTTTGACGACATTCAAATTGCGAAGTACCTTCAGCCGAGTCTCACCACGGTCGGCGCGTCGCGCTTTGCGTGGGGGGCGGCGGCGGCCAAGCAGCTCATCGACTTCTTAGAGCAGGGCGAGCCGTTCGCGCCCTACCGCATTCCCGTCCAACTCATTCAGCGCGAATCGTCGACCAAACGCTTCGGCCCGCCCTCGGCGGCCTAGCTTCGCGGCCGGATGGCGCGTTAGCCCGGAACCGAACGGTGGCCGAGGCTGGTTTGCTGCGGCCCGCCGCCGTCCGCCGGCGCGGAAACCTGGAGAATAACCATGTACGATGTATTCAGCTTGCCACCCATCACCTTCCCCCAGGGCTTCTTGTGGGGCAGCGCCACCGCCGGCCACCAGATCGAAGGCGATAACCTTCACTCGCAGAACTGGTTCGATGAACAGCAGCCGTCGTTCTGGGACGGCGACCCCGACCACCTGCGCCGCGCGACCTCCGGCAAGGCCTGCGACAGCTACCGCCTGTACCGCGAAGATGTGGACTTGGTGGCCACGCTGGGGCATCAGGCCTACCGCCTGTCCATCGAATGGAGCCGCATCGAGCCGGCCGAGGGGCAGTGGGATGTGGCGGCGGTCAACCACTACGTGGACC
>JAYUUW010000550.1:0-5277 GCA_043754665.1 Anaerolineales bacterium
TTGGATCTGCTCCTCGGTGAACGGGTCGATGCTGGCCGTGGCCTCGTCGAGGATGAAGATGGCCGGGCGCTGCACCAGCACGCGCATCAGCGCCACCAGTTGGCGCTGCCCCATGGATAGCCGCCCGCCGCGCTCGCCCACATCGGTCGCCAGGCCGTCGGGCAGGGTCGCCAGCCAGTCGCCGCGGCCGATCTGGCGCGCCAGCGTTTCGATCTCGGCGTCGGTCACCTCGGCCTTGGCATAGCGGATGTTGTCGGCCACGGTGCCGGCGAACAAGAACGGCGACTGGGCCACAATGCCCAGGTGGCGGCGGTAGTCGCGCAGGTCGAAGCTGCGAATGTCGTGGCCGTCAATGCGCAGCGCCCCGCCCTGGAACTCATAGAAGCGCGCAATCAGCTTGGCGATGGAGCTTTTGCCCGCGCCGGTGTGGCCCACCAGCGCCACGGTCTCGCCGGGGCGAATGTGCAGCGTGAAGTCGGTCAGCACCGTCTCCTGCTGCGAGTAGCGGAAGTCCAGGTGGTCAAAGTCGATCTCGCCGCGCAGGGGCGGCACCGCGTCCTGGCTGACCTGCTTGACCCCCGACTCGGCGTCGATCAGCGCGAACACGCGCTCGGTGGCCGACAAACCGGCCTGCATCTGGCTCCAGAACGAGGCCAGGAAGGTGAAGGGGAAGAAGAAGCGGTCCACACTCTGAATAAACAGGTACCACGACCCAGCCGAAATCAGGCCCAGGCCCGCCGCGTGCCCGCCCAGATAGACCAGGATCGCCACCGCCACGCCTGCGATCATGTTGAGCACCGGAAAGACGTTGGAGAGCACAAAGCCGCGCCGCAAGTTGATGGTGTAGGCCTGTTTGTTGACGTCCGTAAACTCGGCGTAGACCGCCGCCTCTTGCCGGAAATTTTTGGCCACGGCGATGCCGGCCACGGTCTCTTGAATGGCGGCGTTGACGTTGGCCATGGCGCGGTTGCCCTGCCGGGTGACGTAGCGCGCCAGGTTGCGGAAGGCCGTAGCCACCAGCATGACCACCGGGGCCATGACCAGCAGCGCCAGCGTCAACCGCCACTCGATGGAAAAGAGCACGATGGTCAACAGGATAACCACCACAAACTGGCTGACCGTATCGATCACCAGCGCCGTCACCGCGGCGAACTCGGCCGTGTCGGAGGTGATGCGGCTGACGATGCGGCCGGAGCGATACTCGTCGTAGAACGACAGGTCGTGCGCCACCGTGGCCCGGAAGGCGTCGCGGCGCAAATTGAACACAATGTCGCCGATGATGCGGGCGGTGAGGCGGCGGCGCAGGAAGTTGACAAACCACGACAGCATACCGGTGACCAGCACCAGCGCCAGCAGGCCCAGCAGGTAGTTCAGGCTGGGGCTCTCGGCCAGGCCGTTGACCACGCGCGAGATAGCGACCGGGAAGATCACCTCCAGCGCGCCGGTGACGGCCACGCCCAGCAGCACAACGCCCAGGCGGCGGCGGTGCGGCCCAAAGTAGCGCGTCAGGCGCTGCACCAGCTCGCGGTCGGTGTAGGTGCGGTCATAGGCTTCGGGGTCGAGGTTGCCGAAGAAGCCCATTAGCCCGCTCCCCCTGCCCCAACCCCGGCCTTGTGCCGTTCGGCGCGCGCAAAAATGGCCTGGTAGGCGCTGGATTGGGCTAACAGTTCGTCGTGGCTGCCCACGGCGGCAATGCGGCCCTGGCGCAGCACCACAATCTGGTCGGCCCAGCGGATCTGCGACAGCCGGTGGGTAATCAGCAGCGTGGTGCGGCCCTGCGCGGCGCGGAAGATGGCCTTTTGAATCTGATCCTCGGTGGCACTGTCGATGGCCGAAGTGGAGTCGTCAAGAATGAGGATGCGCGGGTTGGTGAGGAAGGCACGGGCCAGGGCCAGCCGCTGGCGCTGCCCGCCGGAGAGCGTGACGCCGCGCTCGCCCACCACGGTCTGGTAGCCGTCTTTGAAGGCCAGCACAAACTCGTGCGCCTGGGCAGCCTGCGCGGCGGCCTCGATTTCGGCCGGGGTGGCGCCGGGGCGGCCAAAGGCAATGTTCTCGGCGATGGTGCGCGAGAACAAGAACAGGTCTTGCTCGATGATCGAGATTTGCTGGCGCAGCGCGGCCAGGTTCCAGGCGCGCACATCCACGCCGTCGATGAGCACTTGCCCGTTGGTCACATCGTAGATGCGGCTGACCAGCCGGGCCAGCGTGGTCTTGCCCGCGCCGGTCTGCCCGACGATGGCGATGGTCTGCCCCGGCTGGACGGTGAAGGTGATATCGTCCAGCACCGGCGCGCGGTTAGGGGCGTCGTAGCTGAACGACACGTCCTTGAACTCCAGCGCCCCGGCAATCGGCGCGGACCGGCCGTTCGCGTTGTGGTCCAGCTCGGTCTCAGTGGTAATCAACTCCAAAATGCGGCGCGCCCCGGCCATGCCCAGCGACACCTGCGAGTAGGCGAAGATCGACACAAACGCCGGGAAGCCATACAGCCACAGCAGCGAGTTGAAGGTCACCACCTGGCCCACATCGAGCAGGCCGGCGCGGTACAGCAGCAGCGCGTGCGCGAAGCCCAGCGTCAGCGCGATGGGGAGCAGCAGCAGCGTCAGCGAGCGGCTTTCGGCCGCGCCCTGGCGCACATAGGCTTCGCGGTAGGTGGCGGCGTTGTGCTCGAACTTGGCGGCCTCTTCCGGCTCGCGGGCCGCGCCTTTGACCACCTCGATGCCCTCAATCGCTTCGGCCAGCCCGGCGTTCATCACGCCAAAGCTGGTGCGGGCCTGCTCGGTGATGGGCGTCAACTCACGCAGCAGCCGTTGGAGCGCCAGGAAGTAACCGATGAGGAACAACAGCGGCACGAGCACCAGCGAGGGGTGCAGCGTGGGGCCGATGAACAGCGGCATGATGACGAACATGCCGGAGCCGACGATCAGATTGATGCCGGGGTTGAGCATCAGGTTCAGCTCGCGCACGTCGTTGGTGGCGCGAGCCATCACCTCGCCCACCGGGCGCAGGCTGTGGAAGGTCATGCTTTTGCCCAGCAGGCTGGCGTACAGCTCGGCGCGCACGTCGCGCTCCAGCCGCTGGCCAATCACTTCGGACCCAAAGTTGCGGCCCATCTGCCAGACCCCGCGCACCACCTGCGTGATGACGATGCCCAGCGCCGCCGTGCCCAACTGCCCATAATCGGGCGGCGTGTGCAGGATGGCGTTGAAAGCCTGCCCAATATAGAGCGGCACGGCCGCGGCCAAGGCGGCGTTGGCAAACGCGCCCGAGAACAGCCAAAACAGCGGCCACTTTTGCCGCCAGGTGTGCGACCACACCCAGCGCCCCACAGAGCGCCGGTCGCCGCGAAAGACGCCCGGGACTTCAAATTCGGTAGCGGCCATGCGTTAGAGCTTCGAGAGCACTTCCGGCCCATCGGGGGTGATGACGATGGTGTGCTCAAACTGGGCCGAGAGCGCGCCGTCTTTGGTCACCACGGTCCAGCCGTCGCGCAGCAACACCCACTCGGGGCCGCCGGCGTTAATCATGGGCTCGACGGTGAAGATCATACCGGGCCGCAGCTTCGGCCCCTGCCCGCCCGGCCCGCGATGCGGCACCGACGGGTCTTCGTGCAGGCTGCGGCCGATGCCGTGCCCGCCCCAGCTATAGATGACCGAGTAGCCGAAGCGCGCCGCATAGGCCTGAATGACCGCGCCGATATCGGAGAGGTGCCGCCCCACCTGCGCCGCGCCAATGCCCTGCCACATGGCGGCCTCGGCCACCTCCAGCAGCTTGGCGGTCTCGGGCGATACTTGCCCTACGGCGTAGGTGACGCACGAGTCGCCGCACCAGCCCTTGTACTTCAGGCCGATGTCGATGCCGACAATGTCGCGTTCGCGCAGGATGCGTTCGTTGGGGAAGCCGTGGCAGACCTGATTGTTGACCGAGGCGCAGATGACGCCCGGGAACGGCGGGTGGGTGGGCGGGCTGCCGCGATAACCCTTATAGAGCGGCTCGGCGCCTTCGCGCGCCAGCAAGGCGGCCACGCGCTCATCCAGCTCGCGCAGAGTGATGCCGGGGCGCACATCTTCTTTAAGCTGCGCAAACGCGCTGGCCACAATCCGGCCGGCGGCGCGCATGGCAGCCACGTCTTGGGGACGCTTGAGCATGATCGCCATATCAGAATCCTACGACGGTGAGGGGCGCCCCCAGCGCAGTTACGGGGTCGGCGCGGCCAGGCCGGCAAACAAGCGGTGAAAGCGGTCGTCCCCGGTCAGTTCGGGGTGAAAGCTGGTGGCCAGCCAATGGCCCTGGCGCGCGGCCACGACCCCGCCCGCGTGGGGGCCAGCGGCCAGGCGCGCCAGCACTTCGACGCCGGGGCCGACGCGCTCGATGAGGGGGGCGCGAATGAAGACGGCGTGAAAGGGCTTCGGGGCCGCCCCCGGCCCGTTCGCGGCGGCCAGCGCGGGCACATCCAGGTTGATCTCAAAGCTATCCACCTGGCGGCCAAAGGCGTTGCGCACCACGGTAATGTCCATCAGCCCCAGCAGCGGCTGGTTGCGGTGGGCGTCGTTGGAGAGGAAGATCGCCCCAGCGCAGGTGCCCCAGATGGGCCGCTCCACGCCGAAGGCCCGCAGCGGTTCCATCAGCCCGTACTCGACCGCCAGCTTGCCAATGGTGGTCGACTCGCCGCCGGGGATAATGAGCCCTTGCAGCCCGGCGAGCTGCTCCGGTTTACGCACCTCGGCGACGGTGTGCCCCAGGCGGCGCAGGATGACGGCGTGCTCTAGAAAGTCGCCTTGTAAGGCCAGAACCCCAAAGTGCGCCACTTACCAGCCCCGCACCGCCAGCAGTTCAGCCTCCGGCAGCGAAGCGGCCGAGCGGCCCACCATGGCTTCGCCCAGGTTGCGGCTGATTTCGCCCAGCAGCTTGGCGTCGCGGAAGTGGGTGGTGGCCTGCACAATGGCCTTGGCGCGGCGGGCCGGGTCGCCGGACTTGAAGATGCCCGAGCCGACAAACACGCCGTCCACGCCCAACTGCATCATCAGCGCGGCGTCGGCGGGGGTGGCCAGGCCGCCGGCGGCAAAGTTGACCACCGGCAGGCGGCCCAGCGCGCGGGTCTCTTTGACCAGTTCCAGTGGGGCCTGAATGTCCTTGGCGAAGGTCATCAGCTCGGCTTCGTCCATAGAGGTGAGCCGGCGGATTTCGCCCAGCACCGAGCGGGCGTGGCGGACGGCCTCGACCACATCGCCGGTGCCGGCCTCGCCCTTGGTGCGCATCATGGCCGCGCCTTCGCCAATG
>JAYUUW010000551.1:0-8142 GCA_043754665.1 Anaerolineales bacterium
GTTGTGCCCCGCCTCCTCCAACCAGAGCAGGTATTCGCGGATGAGCGGGGCGGACATATCTTCGATCCGCTCAATGCCCCGATTGGCGCACCAGCCTAGGAGCTTATCAATGGACTCGCTGTAGGAGATGATGGACGCCTTGGCGAGGCCCTCCGCCCGCTTGGCGTTGACGAAGGCGTTGGCCCACAGGACGAGGTCGGGGGCCAAGGCAACTCTTACCGTAGGTTGTTGCTCTACAACGGTTTTTTGGGTCGGCATTTTGGATCAGCGTCGGGGGTGGAAGCAGAAACCTACCACGAACGAAGCGGGGTTTATGGCAGAAACCGGGCCTGTGGTAAAATCTGCCCCACGCCACCTTAGCTCAATCGGCAGAGCAACCGCTTCGTAAGTGGTAGGTTTCGGGTTCAACTCCCGAAGGTGGCTCTCTTATGCCCCCCACGCCCCTTGTCATCGGCCTGGCCGGCGGCTCGGGGTCCGGCAAGACCACGGTCGCCAACGTCATTCTTCACCGGGTCGGCCCTGACCACATCGCCTACCTGCCCCACGACGCGTACTACCGCAGCTTTAGCGACCTGCCCCCCACCCAACGCGACACCATCAACTGGGACCATCCCAACGCGCTCGAAACCGAGCTGATGACGGCGCACGTGCAGGCGCTGAAGGCCGGGCAGCCGGTGGCGCTGCCGGTGTACGACTTCATCACCTACACCCGCACCGCCGCCACCGTGCCGGTGCTGCCCCAGCCGCTGATCCTGGTGGAGGGCATCCTCATCTTCACCGACCCAGCGCTGCGGGCACTGTTCGACATGAAGATTTTTGTCGACACCGACGCTGATTTGCGCCTTATCCGCCGGCTTCAGCGCGATATCGCCGAGCGCGGGCGCACCGCCGACTCCGTCATCCACCAGTACCTGACCACGGTGCGGCCCATGCACCTGGAGTTTGTCGAGCCGTCGCGGCGCTACGCCGACATCATCGTGCCGGAGGGCGGGCGCAACACCGTGGCGTTGGAGATGATCGTGGCCCGGCTCGAAGCGCTGTTGGGCCACGCTTAAGCCCCCGCGCTCATCAAATACACATCTGCGCTCCACGCACCTCCGCCAGGGATCGACAAATTCTTCACAATTGAAGCCTACAGTGTAAGCTGATCCACGAAACAGGAGAAGCTACCATGAAGGTTCGGAATATTGTCATTATCGGGGGCGTGCTGGCGCTGGCGGCCGGCGCGGTATTCATTGGGCTGCCGGCCTGGCAGCGGGCGCAGCTCGCCGAGGCCAGCCCGACGGTCACCACGGCGGCCGTCATCACGCGCACGGCCGTCACCACGATTGAATCGTCCGGGGCCATTGAGCCCCAGCAGCAAGCCTCGCTCACCTGGAAGTCCAGCGGCACGGTGGCCGCCATCAACGTGCAGGTAGGCGATACGGTGCAGGCCGGCGATGAGCTCTTCACCATCGACCCCGGCACCGCCGCCGCCACCCTGGCCCAGGCCCAGGCCGATCTGCTGACGGCCCAAAACGCGCTCGACGACCTACTGAATCCCAGCGCCGAGGCGACCGCGCTGAGCATCGCCAACGCCGAAAAAGCCGTGGTGGATGCCCAGGCCAACATCGAAACCGCGCAAGAGGCGCTCGACAACCTGACCGCGGTTGACCTGGACTACTACCAGGACCAGGTGACGGCCGCCCAAGAAGCGCTGGTGACCGCCCAACAGAATGCCGAAAAAACGAATATCGGCAACCTGGCTTCAGCGGTCACACAGGCCGAGAATGACCTGGAGACCAAGACCAACGCCCTGAGCGACGCCCAGACGGCCCAAGCCCAATGCCCGGACTGCACCACGGTGTTCGTGAACGCGCTCGGCCGCAAGATGAAGCTGAGCGATGTGCAAGACCAGTACGACGCCGCCGTCATTGCGCTGCGCCTCGCGCAGTTGAACTACGAGCAGGCGCTCAACACCAGCGACGACACGGTAACCACCGCCGAAGATAACCTGGCCGACGCGCAAGCCAACCTGGCGGACGCCCAGGCCCGCAACGGCAACCCCGACGCGATTGAACTGGCCAAGCGGCAGGCCGCGCTGGTGGTGGCCCAGGCCACCCTGATCGACGCGCAAGAGAAACTGGCCCAACTGAAGGTCGGCGCCGACCCCGACGACGTGGCCGACGCCCAGACGCGGATTAACATCGCGCAGGTCAAGCTCGACGCGCTGGACGTGCAGACCCTGACCGCGCCCTTTGGCGGGGAAGTGCTGGCGGTAAACGTGCAGATCGGCGACCCGGCCACGCAAGGCCAGGTGGCGCTGGTGCTGGCCAACCGCAGCCAACTGCATGTGGAAGTGGGCGTGGACGAAGGCGATGTGAGCCAGATTTCCGTGGGCGACCCGGTAACCTTGACCGTGGACGCCCTGCCCGACCTGACCCTGGCCGGCCGCGTCGCGTCGATCCAGACTTTCGGCGAGACGGTGCAGGGCTTGGTGCGCTACACCGTGCGGGTGGACCTGGCCGAGAACGACCCGGCCCTGTACTTGAACATGACGGCCAACGCCGCCATTGTGACCAACGTGCAGGCCGCGGCGCTGGCGGTGCCGCTCGACGCGGTGCAGTTCGATGATGCCGGCGAGTTTGTGAACCGCCGCCGGCCCGACGGCACGCTGGAGCGCGTGAACATCATCAGCGGCGAGACCGAGGACGACCTGGTGTATGTGACCGGCGACTTGCAGCCCGGCGACCAGGTGGAAGTGATCACCCCGGAAGCCACCTCGCCCGGCGGGCCGGGCGGCTTGTTCGGCGGCGGGTAGGCGGCCATGATCGACATTACGAACGTCTCCAAGGTCTACCAGATGGGCGAAACCGAAGTGCGGGCGCTCGACGGCATTGACCTGCACATCGGCAAAGGCGAGATGACGGCCATCATGGGGCCGTCGGGCTCGGGCAAGAGCACGCTGCTGGCGATTTTGGGCTGCCTGGATGTGCCCACCAGCGGCGGCTACAGCCTGGACGGCGTCAACGTCGAGAAGATGAGCGACGACCAACTGGCCGGCGTGCGCAGCCGCAAGATCGGCTTTGTGTTTCAGCAGTTCAACCTGCTGGCGCGCACCTCGGCGCTGGAAAACGTCATGCTGCCGCTGATCTATGCGGGCGTAAAGGGGCGCGAACGGCGCAAGCTGGCCGAGGCCGCCCTGGCGCAGGTGGGCCTGGGCGACCGCATGCACCATCGCCCCAACGAACTGTCCGGCGGGCAGCAGCAGCGCGTGGCGATTGCCCGCGCCCTGGCGAACAAGCCCGCCATCCTGCTGGCCGACGAGCCGACCGGCGCGCTTGACAGCAAGACCGGCGCGGAGATCATCGCGCTCTTTCAGCAATTGCACCGCGACCTGGGCCAGACTGTGATCTACGTAACCCACGACCCGAAGATCGCCAGCCACACTAACCGCATCGTGCGCATCGCCGACGGGCATGTGGTGGGCGATGAGACGGTGACGCAAGAGGCCGTGACGGTGGAGGGGGACTAAGCGGCGGCCAGCGGGGAAGGGTATAAGGGGTCTGAAGGGTCTAGGGGGACTCGGGGGATGCTGCGCTAGGGGACTCGGGGGATGCTGCGCTCAGGAGGGTGCGGCAGGGCGAGGCAAGTGGGCGAGAATAGAGTTTAGGTCCAGGGGCGATGCGTGGCACGCGGACCAGAACGAGGATTGACATGAACTTTGGTGAAAATTTCCGCCTGGCCTTGCGGGCCTTGGCGGCCAACAAAATGCGGTCGGGGCTGACCATGCTGGGCATGATCATCGGCGTGGGCGCGGTCGTGGCGCTGATGGCGCTGGGCAACGGCGCCACCGCCAGCATCACCAGCCAGGTGCAGGGCATCGGCGCGAATTTGGTGTCGGTGCAGCCGGGCCGGCTGCAGGGCGGGCAAGGGCCGCAGTCGAACGCGCTGGCTTATCTGTATTACAGTGACTACGAAGCGCTGCTCAAGCAACTCGACGGCGCGGCCGATATCGTGCCGTCCTTCCAGGGGCAGGCCACCGTCACGCAGGACAAAGAAACTACCAGCGTGAGCATCAACGCCACCCTGCCGGCCTACGCGGCCGTGCGCGCCTACGAGGTCGGTACGGGCCGCATGTTCACCGACAACGAGAACAACAGCAGTGCGCGCGTGGCGGTGCTGGGTTCCGAAACGGCCACCAACCTGTTTGGGCCGCTGAACCCGGTTGGCCGCAACGTCAAGATTAACGGCATCACCTTCAAGGTCGTGGGGCTATTGGAATCGAAAGGCTCGTCGGGCTTCGGCAGCGAGGACGATTTGATCCTCATCCCGCTCAAGACCGGTTACGACAAGCTGTTTGGCGCGACTGCCACGGTCAACGGCGAGCGGCGCGTCAGCACCATCGTGATCTCGGCCAGCAACCCGGAAATCGTGGATGCCGTGGTGGCCCAGACCGAGAAGATTCTGCGGCGCGCGCACGGCCTAAAGGCCAGCGAAGAGGCCGATTTCTCGGTCATCAGCCAGGCCTTCATCCTCGACACGCTGACGACTATCACGGCCACGCTCACAGCCTTCCTGGGGGCCATTGCCGGCATCTCGCTGCTGGTGGGCGGCATCGGCATCATGAACATCATGCTGGTGTCGGTCACCGAGCGCACCAAAGAGATCGGGCTGCGCAAGGCCGTGGGCGCGCGCCAGAGCGTCATCCTGGCGCAGTTCATGGTCGAAACGCTGGTGCTCAGCTTGGTGGGCGGCGGCCTGGGCATCCTCTTGGGCTGGGGCATCGCCGCGCTGGCGACGCTCACCGGGCTCATCACGGCCCAGGTGACGCTCGACGCCATCGTGCTGGCCTTCTCGTTCTCGGCGGCGGTTGGCCTGTTCTTCGGCATCTACCCGGCCTACCGCGCCTCGCGGCTGCGCCCGATTGAGGCCCTGCGGTATGAGTAGACGTAGGGCCGGGCTGGTCGTGGCGCATGCCTAAGACCATCCTCGTCATCGACGATGAGCCCAAGATTGCCGAGCTGTGCCGCGACTACCTGGCGGCGGCGGGCTACGCGGTGCTAACCGCCGGCGACGGCCCGCAGGGGCTGGCACTGGCCCGCCGCGAGCGGCCCGACCTGGTGGTGCTCGACCTGATGCTGCCGGGCATGGACGGGCTGGATGTGTGCCGCGAGCTGCGGCGCGACGGCAACGTGCCCGTCATCATGCTCACGGCGCGGGTGGAAGAGACCGACAAGCTCATTGGGCTGGAGCTGGGCGCGGATGACTACCTGACCAAGCCCTTCAGCCCGCGGGAACTGGTGGCGCGAGTGCGCACGGTGCTGCGCCGGGCGGCTGGCGGCGCGGCGAGTGAGGTCATTCGGGCCGGCACGCTGACGCTCGATCGGGCGCGCTACAAGGTCACCCTGACCGACCGGGAAGTGACGCTGACGCCCACCGAGTTTGAAATTTTGGCGGCGCTGGCCGGGCAGCCGGGGCGCGTGTTCTCGCGCGCACAACTGCTCACCGTGGCGCGCGGCGTGGCCTTCGAGAGCTACGAGCGCGCCATCGACTCGCACATCCGCAACCTGCGCCGCAAGATCGAGCCGCCCGAGGACGAGCCGCAGTACATCCTGACCGTCCACGGCGTGGGCTACAAGTTCGCCGAATAGCACACCCGCATGGCTACTACGCTCGACGCCCGCCACTCCGCTGACCTGATCCGCCGCCGCTTGTTCGGGCTGCTGATGCAGGCGTTTGGCATTGTGGTGATCGTGACGGTGCTGCTGCTGCTGGGCCTGCTGGCAGTGCTGTTGGGCGCGGTGGCGAACGGCAGCTTCGGCCTGCGCCCGCCGGCGGCGCGCGAGTTGGAGACGTACTACCTGGGCCACGGGAATTGGTCCGGGGTGGAAGCGGTTACGGTTCACAACCTCGAGCACCTCAACTTCAACAACACCACCGATTGGCGCAGCCTGGTCTTGCTCGACGCCGAGGGGCGGGTGCTGATCTACCTTGGCAGCGCGACGGCGCCCGAGGTGGGCCAACCCTATGCGATCCCCGAGCGCGGCATCCGCTTTCCGCTCAGCGCGAACGGCACAGCCATCGGCACGCTGGTGCTGCACCGCGCCAACTACATGGGGCTGCTGGGCGTGTTCTCGGGGCTGCTGATCCCGGTGCTGATCATCTCGTTCTTCACCGGCTTGCTGACGCTGCTGATCGGGTTCCTACTGGCGCGGCGGGTGGTCACGCCGCTGGCCGATGTGGTGGCCGCCGCCCAGCGCGTGGCGGCCGGCGACCTGGCGGCGCGCGTGCAGGTGCGCGGCCCCGGCGATCTGCGCAGCCTGAGCGACAGCTTCAACCGCATGGCCGGCGCGCTGCAAGCCAGCGACCAACAGCGGCGCGAGCTGCTGGCCGATATCGCCCACGAGCTGCGCACGCCGCTGACGATCATTCGCGGCAAGCTGGAAGGGATGCTCGACGGCGTATACCCGGCCGACGAGGACCATGTGGCCCCGGTGCTCGAAGAGACCTATGTGCTGGAACGGCTGGTGGAGGACTTGCGCACGCTCACGCTGGCCGAGGCGCGCCAACTGCACTTTGACCCACAGCCGGTGAACCTGAACGACCTGGCCGAGCGCGCCGCCGGGCTGTTCGAGGCTGAGGCAACGGATAAGGCGATCACGCTGACGGTGACGCCGGATGCCGCGCTGCCCGAAGTGCAAGCCGACGCCCAGCGCGTGAGCCAGGTGATTGGCAATCTGCTGAGCAACGCCCTGCGCTACGTGCCGGCCGAGGGGCAGGTGTGGATCAGCACGCGCCGGGTGGGGGCGGGGGTGGAGTTGGCCGTGAGCGACAACGGGCCGGGCGTGGCGGTGGAAGACTTGCCGCACCTGTTCGACCGCTTCTGGCGCGGCGAGAAGTCGCGCACACGGGCGGCGGGCGGCGCGGGCCTGGGGCTGGCGATTGCGCGGCAATTGATTGAGGCGCAAGGCGGACACTTGACCGCTGAGAACCGGCCCGAAGGCGGCCTGCGCATGGCATTTGTGCTGGGCGCGTAAGGTCAGGCCGCAGTTACTTGCGCCGCCAACGCCGCATAGCGCTCGCGGGCCGACTGGCGCAGCGCGGGCGTGATGGCGGGCAGACCCACCTGCTCCAACAAGAACGAGGCGGCCACGGCCCCGCGCAGACCAGCCGCGCGCAGATCGCCGGTCTCCACCCAGCCGGTGAGGAAACCGCCGCAGTAGGCATTGCCCGCGCCGACGGGCTGCACCACGGTCACAGGCACCGCCGGAATGTGCAGCGCAGCGCCGGTGGCAGTGGCATAGACGAGCGATCCAGCCTCCCCCAGGCGCAGCGCCACCACCGGTGCGCCGGCCGCCCCCAACCGCCGCGCCAGTTCCAGCGGCGCGCCCGCCCCCACCAACGACACCGCTCCTTCCAAATTAGGCGAGAAGATATCCGCCGCGCCGATGAGCGCGCGCAGTTCGTCCGCCGACAGCGGGCGCTCGGCGCGGCGAAACGGCTCCACGCTGACCACCGCACCGAGCGCGCGTAAGTCCGCCAGTAAGGTGAGATCGGGTTCTTCGGGGTGCAGGCCGAGGTGGAAGCCCCGCGCCGTGCGGTAGCTGGGGGGCAGCGCCGCCGCCGAGCGCGCCAACTGCGCGCCGATGACCGGGCCGGGCACCAGCCACTCGTGGGCGCGGCGGCCGGCGGCATCGAGCCGCTGGGTGGCGCGCAGCGTGGGCCAGTCGGTGGTCACGACGCCGGCGGTGTCGATGCCGGAGGCGTCGAACCAGTCGCGGGCCGAGGCATCCAGGTCCGCGCCGACGCGGGCGGCCAGGCCAACGCCGCCCGCCCACAGGCGCATGCCAAACGCCGTCTGCGGGCCGCCGCCGCCCAGCACACCGGCGAAGTGGCGGCCATCGGCCAGGACCACCTCATCGAGGATGATGCCAAAAGTAACGAAGTCAATCATGCGGAGAGTGCATTTCACAGTGGGAGCGAAAAGCGCATCACACGCTAATGGGCAGCGGATCGTACAAAAACATCCGGCTGGGAAACACAAGGGTGAGATTTCTCACCCCCTTTACAGGCAGCGTTGAGATTAACGGCCTGAAAGGGGGTTCGAAATGACAGGTTCTTGGGGGCAGCGGCGTGACCGCCACTACCCCCAAACTGAAA
>JAYUUW010000552.1:0-4776 GCA_043754665.1 Anaerolineales bacterium
GCGCGCAAGTTGAGGAAGCCGGCGTCGCCGGTGCCGACCACCTGCACATACGCGCCGACGGCCACCACGCCCGGCGGCGGCGGCGGCGCGGTGGGCGAAGGCTCCTCCGGCGCGGCAGTGGGCGGCGATTGCAGCGTGGCGGTGGGCGGCCCGAACGTAGCCCCGGCCGGCACGGTGACCACCACGGCGCTGGCTGTTGGCTGGGCCAGGCCGGAGGGCCGCGTGAGAACCACAATCGCCAGCAGCAGCATGGCCGCCAGCAGGAAGCCCGCCGCCACCAGGGCCAGCAGCCACCAGGGAATGTAGCCGGCCGAGTCACGCGGGGAGCGGGCCAAGCGCGGCGGCGGGCTGTAGGGCGGCGGGGTCTGAGGCGTGGGATAGGTCATGGCTGGGCGGCCTTTTCGCAGCGGGCGACGAGCACGGTGATATCGTCAAAGGCGGCGGCCTCGCCCCGGAAAGCGAACACGTCGTCAAAGATCGCGTCGCAGACGACATCGGTGGTGGCGGCGCGGTGCCGCTCCAGCAGGGCGTAGAGCCGGTCGGTGCCGTAGCTTTCGATCTGCTCGTTAATCGCGTCGGGCACGCCGTCAGAGTAGGCCACCAGCAGGTCGCCGGGCAGCAGCGTGAGGGTGCGTTCTTCCAGGTTCAGACCGGGCAGCATCCCTAGAAAGCGCCCTTCGGCATCCACCAGTTCCGGCGGGCCGCCGGCGGCGCGGTAGAGCAGCGGCTTGTCTTGCCCGGCGCGCACATAGGCCAGCGCCCCGGTGGGCAGGTGCAGCACGCCGTAGAACACAGTAACAAACATATCGTCGTTGGAGGAGACTTCCAAGATGCCGTTGTGAACCGCCAGGGCCACCTCGCCCGGTGAGAGGCTGCGGCGGGCGTGCGCCAGAAAGAGCGTGCGCGTGACGGCCATGATGAGGGCGGCGTGAACGCTCTTGTCGGACACATCGGCCATCAGCAGGCCGACGTGCTCGGCGTCGATGGCGATGACATCGTACAGGTCGCCGCCGACGTGGCGAGCGGGGACGTTGCGGCCGGCGAAGGAATAGCCGGGGGCGGGCGGGAACTCGGAGGGCAGCAGGCTGCGCTGGACTTCGCCGGCGATCTCCAACTCGCGCTCCATGCGCTCCTTGGCGACTACTTCGGCCTGGGCTTCTTTGAGCTCGTCGTAAGCCTTCGCCAGCTCAAAGTTTTTCTGCGACAACTCGGCGATGGCGTCCTGGTCGGCGCGGCGCAGGTTGGCGGTGATGTGCCGGATCATGCTCAGGGCCATGGCCGGGCTGGTGCGCAGGAATTGGTTGAAATCGTCTTCAGTGATTTCGAGGACGGTGGCGTCATCCAGAGCGCGGACGGTGGCGGTGCGCGGCTTGTTCTCGATGAGGGCCATTTCGCCAAAAAACTCGCCGGGGTGGCGCAGGGCCAGCAAGCGCTCGCCGTCGTGACCGAGGCGCTGGGTGATGGCGACCTGCCCTTCAGCGACGATATAGAAGACGTGCTCCAACTCCCCCTCGTGGCAGAGAATGTGGCCAGGCGGATAGGCGGCGACGCGGGCCACGTGGGAGAGGGCAGCGAGTTCTTCGGCGCTAATATCGCCAAAGGCCTGGCGAATGATGGTGGAGGGGTCGGCCATGGGCTGTATCGTACCCGATTCTATGGGTTTGACAAATAAAACCCTTGGCCACGAATTTACACGAATTGCACGAATGGGTGCTGGGTGTTCGGCAGCAGCGACTAGCCCGCTGCGTGCGCGGCCAATCAGGCCTTGCGCGCTGACTTCTTGGCGGCGGCCTTCTTGGGCGTGGCATTTTTCGTGGCGGGCTTCTGGGCGGCGGCGGGCGCGGCCTGACTATCCGCCATCACAGCCGGGCGGGCGGCGGCGCCTTGGCCCCGGTCGGCCAGCCAGGCGCGCAGCTTTTCAATCGGCCAGGTGTTGATGACGCGGTCGGGCGTGGCCCAGGCGCGGCGGGCGATGCCGATGCCGAAGTGCGCCAGGTCGAAGTTGGCGGGCGCGTGGGCATCGGTGTCAATGGCGAGCAGGCAGCCCAGCTCCAGGGCGCGGTAGGCGTAGGCATCGTCCAGGTCGAGGCGGGCGGGGTTGGCGTTAATCTCCAGCGCCACGCCGGAGGCCGCCGCGGCCTTGAACACTGCCTCCATGTCCAGGTCCGCGCCGTCGCGGTCGGGCAGCAGGCGGCCGGTGGGGTGGCCGATGATGTCGACGTGCGGGTTGTTAATGGCGTTGAGCAGGCGGGCCGTCACTTGCTCGCGCGGCTGGCGCAGCGAGGTGTGCAGCGAGGCCACCACGATGTCGAGCGCGGCCAGGTCGGCGTCGTCGTAATCCAGCGTGCCGTCGGCGCGAATTTCGACCTCGGCGCCTTGCAGCAGGGTGAAGCCGGAGCCGAGCACGGCCCGCTCGCGGTCAATTTCCAGCCGCTGGGCGCGCAGACGTTCGGGCGTCAGGCCGCTGACGATGCCCAGGCTGTGCGAGTGATCGGTGACGGCCAGGCAGGCGCGGCCCCGCTCCTGCGCGGCGCGGGCCATCTCCAAGATGCTCAGCGCGCCATCGCTCCAGGTGGTGTGCGAGTGCAGGTCACTGCGCAGGTCGCCCAGTTCCACCAGGCGCGGCAGGCGGTGTTTGGCGGCGGCCTCAATCTCGCCCCGGTCTTCGCGCAATTCGGGCGGAATGTAGTCCAGGCCCAGTTGGGCGTAGACCTCGGCCTCGGTGGCGCACAGGATTTCCTCGCCCGAGTCGCGCGTGAAGGCATGCTCGCTCAGCGAGAGCCCCTGCTTGAGGGCCAACTCGCGCAGCTTGACGTTGTGATCTTTGCTGCCGGTGAAGTATTGCAGCAGCGTGCCAAAGCGGGCGGCGGGCAGAATGCGCAGATCGGCTTGCAGGCCGTTGGCGAACTCGACCGAACTCTTGGTGGGGCCGTGGCCGAGCACGCGGGCGACGCTGGGGTGGCCGCAGAAGGCATCCATGATGGGGCCGGCGTCGTCGGCGGCGACCAGGAAGTCGAGGTCGCCAATGGTGGAGCGCATGCGGCGCAGGCTGCCGGCGGCCTCGGCCTGCTGCACGCCGGGGAGGGCGCGCAGAAAAGTCAGCACCTCCTGCGAGAGGTTCCAGGCCTGGCCCAACGGGCGGCGGCCGGTGGCGCGGCGGGCCAGCGACTCGATGCCAGCCAGAATCTTGGCCTCCGACTTCTCACCCATGCCGGGCAGCGACCGCAGCTTGCCTTCGCGCGCGGCGGCTTCCAGCGCGGCCACGCTGGTGATCTCGAGCTGCTGCCAGAACATAGCGGCCTTCTTGGGGCCGAGGTCGGGCACCGCCATGACCTCGATCAGCCCGGCGGGGATTTCGGCCTTAAGGTTCTCGTAAAATTCGAGCTTGCCGGTGGTGAGCAACTCGTCGATCTTGTCGGCGATGGCGGCGCCGATGTTGGGGATGGCGCGCAGGCCGCCCTCTTTAGCGACCACGGCCACCTCGCGGCTGTACTCGCGGATGGTCTCGGCGGCGCGGCGGTAGGCGATGATCTTGAACTTGTTCTCGCCCTTGATCTCCAGCAGATCGCCAATATTGGCGAACACTTGGGCCAGGTCAGCGTTGTTCATGGGGCAGGCTCCGTCAGGGGGCGGCGAAGTTTTGGATCAGCAGCCATTGGGTGCCGTTGAAGGCGATGCCAACGCCCACGACGGTGAAATTCGTGCTGAGGATGGCGCGGGCGTGCAGCTCGTCGGTCATAAACCAGTTCATGGCGGTCTCGCCGGTGGCGGGCGGGCCGTTGCGGGTGCCATACCAGTTCTCACCGGCCAGGCGGTAGCCGGCATTGAGGATCATGCTGCGGCCCAAACCCTCGCCGGTCACCGGGTCGTTGTGGCCGGTGTAGCCGCGCGCCACCATATCGGCCACGCGGGCGCGGGCGATGTTCATGATCGTTTCGTCCCGCGCCAGCGGCGGCAGGCCGGCGTTGGCGCGCTGGGCGTTGATGAGGTCGATGGTGTACTGCTCGCCGGCGGCCACATCGGCCGAGACCGGCGGCGCGACCAGCACCGGCGGGACGGCAGTCGGCTGGTCGACCACCACGGCGGGCGGCTCGGTGGCGGCCGGGGCCAGGGTGGGGTCTACGGCGGCCACGAGGCTGTCAATGGCGGTGTCGACGGCGGGCGGCGGCGTGGAAGTCGGGCCGATAGGCTCACCCAGCGCGGCGTCGGTGGGAACGGCGGTGACAGGCGGCTGACTGGGGACCGGCGTGCGCGGCCGGGCGGTGGGCGGGGCCAGGGTCGCCGTGGCCGAGGCGACCAGAACCACCGCCGGCGGCAAGGTGGGCGAGGGCGTTGGCAAGGGCGTCAGGGGGTTGACAGCACAGCCAGAGCCTGTCAGGAGCAGGCACGTAAAGGTGAAGACCATGGAAATCCGCCGCAGCACGTGACAATTATACCGGTTTTGTCTCAGAAAGGGCCATGGTATACTCGGCGCATGGCCTACTCTAATCCGCCTGATACCAAGCACTATCACGAAAAAGTCTACCTGATTGCGCGGGCGATTCCCGCGGGCCGGGTGATGGCCTACGGGCATATCGCCCAACTGATTGTGCCGCCCATGAGCGTCCCGGTCGACACGTATCTGAAGCTCGCGCCGCGCTGGGTGGGCGGCGCGATGGCCAACTGCCCCGACGATGTGCCCTGGCAGCGGGTGATTAACAGCCAGGGCAAGATCAGCGAGCGGCCCGGCCTGGGGGTGCTGGTGCAGCGCAAACTGCTGGAAGACGAGGGCGTGGT
>JAYUUW010000553.1:0-3366 GCA_043754665.1 Anaerolineales bacterium
ATGTTGGCGTTCGCCAGGTTCAGCGCGTTTTCCAGGTTGTGCAGCGCCTGCATCGTCTGGGCATACGGGTCGCCCGGCCCCACCACCTTGCCGTCTGGCCCAATGCCGGTCGTGCCGGCCACAAACACCGCATTGTCCACGCGCACCGTGCGCGAATAGCCGACAATCGGCTCCCACGGCGCGCCGGTAGAATAATTCGTTCGAGACATGTTGGCTCCAGTCTAAGACGGATGGACGCAGGGCGCGCTAAGGCTCGGGGTACTTCACGCCGGCCGCCTCGGCTTCTTCCGCGCGGCGGCGGGCTTCCGCTTCTTCGGCGGCCAAATGCGCCTGGCGCGTCGCAAAGGCTGTGGCATAGGCCCGGTCGTAGCGCTCGGCCAGCGCCGCCAGGTAAGCCCCAAAGCCCGCCCACACCTGCGCCATGCGGTTGCGCTCAGCCTGCATCTCGGCATCCGGCTGGCCGCGCCGCACCCGCCGCAGGCTGCGCCAAATGTGCGTCGGGCTGGCCGCCACCTGCCGCGCCAACTGCGTCAGCGGGCTGATGCCGGCCGTGTTCAGCGTGTGCGCCAGCGCCTGTCGCCCGATCTCGGCCGTGGCCGGCTGGTCCAGGTGGCCCTCATCCAGCATATAGTCGAGCAGAAAGGCCCGGTGCCAATAGTAGCTTAGTTTGTCGGCCGCCTCTTTGATCGTCAGAAAGTACAGCAGCTTCTTCGACACGCGCTTCACCAGCGACCAGCCCAGCGTCACCGGTAGCAGCACGCAGCCGGTCAGCCAATGCGCCTCGCGGTGGATGGCGGCCAGCACCTCCGGCGACAACTGCCGGCCCGCCCGGCGCGCCACCGAGGCCGCGATGCGGCGGTGAAAAAAATCTTCAAAGACCGAGTCGAGAAACGGGACCGGGATCAGGATCGACAGCCCGGCAAACGTTGCATCGGCGTACAGCGTCCAGTCGAAGACCGCCTCAGGGGGAGGAGTGTTTGTCGTCATGGGGTGTATTCTACCGTGCCGCTTTGACAGAGCAAGCGGGAACCTTTACACTAGCTAGGTGAGAAGGGAGCAGGCAATGGACTGGCATACCCGAATTGCGATTAACCCGCAGATATTGGTTGGAAAACCCGTTGTCCAAGGCACTCGGCTGGCTGTCGAGTTCGTGGTTGACTTGCTGGCGCAAGGCTGGTCCGAGGCCGATATTCTCCGCAGCTATCCCATCCTAACAGCGGCCGATATTCAGGCCTGCCTGCAATATGCCAGCGCGCGGCTGAAGTCTGAAAAGATATACCCCTTTGAACAATAGCCAATTCACCGCCCTCATCCCGCCTGCCGCTTGCGGCGTGCACGTCGCCAGCACCGCCGCTGCCGAAGACTTCTACTGCCGCCGGCTCGGCTTTGAGCGCCAATTTGCCTATCGCCCCGACCCGGCCCAAGCCGACCCGTGCTACCTCGGCCTCGCCCGCGACGGCCTGCGCCTGGACCTCTCCTCGTTCTCCGGCGATGGCGTGTCCGGCGGCGTGATCAGCATCCACGTCACCGACCTCGACGCGCTGTATGCCGCGTTTATCGCCCAGCAAGTGGCCGTCGCGCTCCCGCCCACCGACCAGACCTGGGGCCAGCGCGAAATGTACATCAAAGACGCCGACGGCAACAGCCTGCGCTTTATCGCCCCGCTGCCGCCGGCCCCCTAGCCGGCAGTGCTCAGCGCCTCTATGGAAATCGAAGCCAAGTACCTCGTCCCCGACCGCTCGATCTTCCGCCGCCTGCTGGCCCTGACCGCCCTCGGCGGCTATGCCCTGCGGCCCGCGCCGGAGCTCGACCTGCTCGACCACTACTTCGATACCTCGGCCCGCGCGCTATTCCAGGCCGGCTATGCCCTGCGCTTGCGCGCTGCCGGCGATCACTGGCGCGGCACCCTCAAAGGGCTGGGCGGCGCCGAGGGCGCGTTGCACCAGCGCGAGGAGTACGAGCTGGACGTGCCGCCCAATGCGCTGCCCGTCGACTGGCCCGCCAGCCCGGCGCGCGAACTGGCCCTGCACCTCAGCGGCGGCCAGCCCCTGGCCGAGTTGTTCACCGTCCGCCAGTTGCGCACCCAGCGCTTGATCTGGAGCCTGGGCGCCGAGGCACGGCTGGTGGCCGAGCTCTCGCTCGATGAGGTGGCCTATACCCACGCCCAGCGTCAGCCGCCGGATTTGATTGTCGAGTGTGAGCTAAAGGGCGCTGGCCGGCCCGATGACCTCACGGCGCTCCAGGCCGCCCTGGTTGAGTTCGGCCTCACCCCTCAGCCGCAATCGAAGTTTGCGCGCGGGCTGGCGCTGCTGGAAGCTGAGTCCGAGGCCGCGCCCACGCCGGCGCCGCGCCCGCCCAAGGCCAAGTCTCCCGGTGTGCGCGCCGACATGGTCATGGCCGAGGCCGGCCGCCGACTCCTGCGCTTCAACTTTGAAAAGATGCTCGCGCAGGAAGCGGGCGCCCGCGCCGGGGAGGACCTGGAAGCCGTGCATGCCATGCGCGTCGCCGCGCGTCGTCAGCGGGCCGCCCTCAGCCTCTTCGCCGCCTACTTCCAGCCTAAGGCCCTGCGCCCCTTCCAGCACGGGCTTAAAGCCGTGGCCGGCTGCCTCGGCGCCGTGCGTGACCTGGATGTGCAGTTGGCCGCCGCCCGCGCCTATCAGGCCGGCCTGCCGCCGGCCGCCGCCGCCGGCCTAGACCCGGTGCTGGCTGCCTGGACGGCTGAGCGCGACGCGGCCCGCGCTGCGCTGGTGGACCACCTCGACAGCCGCGCCTTCCGCCGCTTCCAAAAGAGCTTTGGAAAATTTCTAGCGACCGAAGCGGCTGGCGTGGCCCGCCCCAGCGCCGACCCGTCCGCGCCGGTGCTCGTGCGCGATGTGCTGCCCGCCCGCCTGTGGGAGCACTATGGCGCGGTGCGCGCCTATGCCGCCCGGCTGCCCGCCGCGGCCGTGCCCACGCTCCACGCGCTGCGGATTGCAGGCAAGCGCCTGCGCTACGTCCTGGAGTTTTTCGCGGGCGCGCTTGGCCCCGGCCTGCCCGCCGCCATCGCCGCCGTCACGGCGCTGCAAGACCACCTCGGCGAACTGCACGATGCCGACGTCACCCTGGCCCGGCTGGAACTGTATTTACAGGCCCGCCACCCGCGCCCCCGCCGCGCTGCCGTGCGCGCCGTGGAAGGCTACATGCAAGTGCAGCAGGCCCGCCTCCGCCGCCTCCAGCGCACCGCCCGCCGCCCCTGGAAACAAATCGTCGGCCGCCCTTTCCGCGAGGCCCTTGGCCGGGCCGTCGCCCGCCTGTAGCGCTCGTCACTCGCTGTCCTTCTATCGGCTCCCCACCAACCGCCCTAACCTTATCCGTCCCGCACTAAGA
>JAYUUW010000554.1:0-1627 GCA_043754665.1 Anaerolineales bacterium
GGGAGGAGATGTGCTCAGAGCGCGAGTCGGTCGCGGCGTTTTTGGCGCAGAGCTTTGGGGTGTGCGCAGTGCAGGACAACACGCTGGCCGGCTGGTGCCTCTCCGAATACAACCTGGGCGACCGGTGCGAGGTGGGCATTGCCACCGCCCCACCCTATCAGCGGCGCGGGCTGGCCACGGCGCTAACGCACGCGCTGCTGGCGGCGGCTGGAGCATACAACGTGACACGCGTGGGGTGGCACTGCTGGACGCGCAACACCGGCTCAGCGGCCACGGCGCAGAAGGCGGGCTTTACGCTGGCCGGTGGGACGATGGCGGCGCTGTGGCGGCGGAAAGGATGAGGCCCGCCTGAGCAAAGGCGGCCCCGAGCGCGGCGACCAGGGCGCGGGCATAGCGGCCGTCCGGGTCGAGGGTGGGGTCAAAGATGGTTAGCTGCATCCCGGCGAGGCGGCCGGAGGCCAGCAGCGGTGCGAGCAGGCCGGTCAACTCCTCAAACGTGAGGCCATCGGGCATGGGCGAGTCGACGGCGGGCATAAGGTCGGAGTCGAGCACGTCGGCGTCGACATGCAGCCAGAGCGAGTCGCAGGCGGCCAGGCGGGCCAGCGCGACGGCGGCGGCCTGGGGCAGGCCGAACGCGCGGACAGCGGCGAGGTCGGCGTGATGGATGGCCGTATCGAACACCTCGCGCCAGCCGTAGGTAGCAGGGTCTTCCACGTCGCGGTTGGCGAGCAGGACGACATCAGCCTCGGCTACGAGCGGGCGACGGCCTTCGAGATTGACGAGCAGGTCGAGGCCCCGGCCGGTAGCGAGGGCGAGGTCCATGCCGGCCGTGCCGCCGGTGCCGGTGGTGGCGGGCGTGGCAAAGTCGGTGTGCCCATCCACAAACAGCAGACCGGGGCGGCCCTGGCGGCGGAGCGCCAGCAGGCTGCCGAGCAGGATGCTGCAATCTCCACCCAACACCAACACAAAGTTGTCCAGGCCGACGAGGGGGCCAAGGTGGTCGGCCAGTTGCGCGCTGTAAGCGGCGATCGCGGCGGCGTTGCGCACGCCCAGGGCTGGGTCGCGCCGGTGGTCATAGGGCGGCGGCACCACGCGCCCACCGTCGATGACACCCAGGGCGCGGGCCAGGCCGGCGGCGCGTAGGGCGGCGGGCAGGCCCGAAACACCGGGCTCACGGCCGGGCGCAGGCGGGCGCAGGCCCAGGTTGGAGGGCGCTTCGACCAGGATGATGGGGCGAGTCGGCATGGCGGCATCTTACCGGCAGCCGGCGGGCGAGGCAAGGGGCAAACAGCGGGCTTTCGGGGAGGGACCCAAATGAAATCTGTGTTTTGCGAAGTGAAACAAAGTTGCAAGTTGGATTGTTCGCACTTATCATTGGCGACCGATGTTAATCAGCTTATTTTCACTGGCAGTTGGGTGAAGGAGAAATGGCATGACCGACCCGTTTCAGCCGCAGGCCGCGCATAAATTCAGCTTTGGATTGTGGACCGTGGGGAACATTGGGCGCGACCCGTTTGGGCACCCGGTGCGCGAGGTGGTGTCGCCGGTGCAGTTGGTCAAACTGCTGGGCGAGATCGGCGCGTGGGGCGTGAACCTGCACGACAACGACCTGGTGCCGATTGACGCC
>JAYUUW010000555.1:0-4587 GCA_043754665.1 Anaerolineales bacterium
GGCCACGGGCTGTCAAGTTCTTAGGCGACGGAGGCCAGGGCGCGCTCCACACTGTCAGCGGGCCGGCGTGGCCGGCCCTCGTGCTGCGTTTTTCGTCAGCTCTATGACGACGGCTGCGACTGACTCGCGCGGGCAGGGCCACGGGCTGTCAAGTTCTTAGGCGACGGAGGCCAGGGCGCGCTCCACTCCGGCAGCAGGCTGGCAGCGCCGGCCCTGGCGTTGCGTTTGGCGGCTGGTGGGGGTCGGCAGTGGACGACGGCTGCGACTGACTCGCGCGGGCTGGGCCCAGGGCTGACAAGTTCTTAGTTGATGGAAGGCCAAGGCGCGCTCCACTCCGGCAGCGGGCTGGCAGCGCCGGCCCTGGCGTTGCGTTTTACGGCTTTTGGGGTCGGCCCTATGACGACGGCTGCGACTGAATCGCGCGGACGTGGCCACGGGCTGTCAGGTTCTTCGGCAGCGGAGGCCAAAGCGCGCTCTACATCGTCTGCGGGCCGGCGGGGCCGGCCCGGGGGCTGCGTTTGGCGGCTGGTGGGGTCGGCAGTGGACGACGGCTGCGACTGACTCGCGCGGACGTGGCCACGGGCTGTCAGGTTCTTCGGCAGCGGAGGCCAAGGCGCGCTCCACACTGTCAGCGGGCCGGCGGGGCCGGCCCTGGGGCTGCGTTTGGCTGCTGGGGGGGGTCGGCAGTGGACAACGGCTGCGACTGACCCAAGCGGACGTGGCCACGGGCTGTCAGGTTCTTAGGCGACGGAGGCCAGGGCCGCGCCCAAACCACCTCCCACCCTCAACGGCCGCGCACCAGGATCAGGTGCGGATTAGAACGGCCCAAATTGCCTTCTAGTCATCTTGCGATCACGACCGCCCTGCCCTGGCGGGAAGACAAACGGGCCGCCTGGAGGGGCGGCCCGTTGGGGAAGGCTGGGTTGGGCGGGCGGCGGGCGGGTTAGCGGCCGCCGTGGCCGGAGCCGTTCTTGCCAAGGGACTCGAGGAACTCCATGTTGGTGTCGGTCTGGCGGAGCTGCTCCAGAATGGCCTCGGTGGCGTTGGTGAGGTCGAGGCCGGCGCCGTTCGGGGGCGGGGTGACCATCTGGCCGAACATGCGGCGCATGAGCCAGACGCGCTGGGTGATATCCGGCCCCAGCAGCAGTTCCTCGCGGCGGGTGGAGGAGCGCTCAATGTCGAAGGCCGGGAAGATGCGGCGCTCCTGCAGCTTGCGGCTGAGGTGCAGCTCCATGTTGCCCGTGCCCTTGAACTCTTCGTAGACCACATCGTCCATGCGCGAGCCGGTGTCGACCAGGCAGGTGGCCACAATGGTGAGCGAGCCGCCCTCTTCCAGGTTGCGGGCCGCGCCAAAGAACTTCTTGGGCGGGTAGAGCGCGGCCGGGTCCAAACCGCCGGAGAGCGTGCGGCCGGAGGGGTTGACCACCAGGTTGTAGGCGCGGGCCAGGCGGGTGAGCGAGTCGAGCAGGATGGCGACGTGCCGGCCGCCCTCGACCAGGCGCTTGGCGCGCTCCAGGGCCATCTCGGCCACGCGCACGTGCGAGGTCACCGGCTCGTCGAAAGTCGAGGCAATCACCTCAGCGTCGACCGAGCGGTCCATGTCGGTCACTTCTTCGGGGCGCTCGCCGATCAGCGTGACCATCAGGTGCACATCGGGATAGTTGCGGCTGATGGCGTTGGCGACTTCTTTGAGGACGGTGGTCTTGCCGGCCTTGGGCGGCGAGACGATCAGGCCGCGCTGGCCCTTGCCGATGGGGGCGATGAGGTTCAGAAACCGGGTGCTGAGAACGTTCTTGTTGGTTTCCAGGTCAAAGCGCACATCGGGGAAGATGGGGGTCAGGGTTTCGAAATTGGGGCGCTTCTTGGCCTGCTCGGGGTCCATGCCGTTGACGGTTTCAACGCGCAGCAAGCCGAAATACTTTTCCGAGTCCTTGGGTGAGCGCACCTGGCCGATGACCATGTCGCCGGTGCGCAGGCCGAAGCGGCGGATCTGCGATTGGGAGACGTAGATGTCTTCCTGGCCGGGCATGAGGTGCTCGGCGCGCAGGAAGCCGATGCCGTCTTCCACAATTTCGAGCACGCCGCCACGCAGTTCGAGGCCCTGCTTTTCAGCATTGGCCCGCAGCAGGCGGACGATCAGCTCGTCCTTCTTTAAGCGGCTGTAGGCGGGGATGTTGTTGTCCCGGGCCACGACACGCAATTGTTCGAGGGTTTTGGGCTGCAGATCGGTAATATCCATACTTCGACTCCCAGTGGAGAACGCGTGACAGCCGACGGGCTAGTCCGCTGGCCGGTCGTACGCTCGGTACGCCGCACCACGGGCCACAGGGTCACGCGTTGGCTTGCTCAATTTTCAAACGGCACAGCTAGTCTAGTTCTGCCTAAAGATGGGGAAAGGAGGCCGCTAACGCTTGGGGATTAACTGGGCGAGATTATAACACCATCATTTCCGGCCGTCAATCGTATTTTACCTGGCTAAACTGCATGAGCTTATCCCAGCGGTGGCGGGCAATGATCTCGCGCACCGTGCCCGATTTGGAGCGCATGACCAGCGAGTGGGTGCGCGCGCCGTCGCCGTAATACTTGACGCCGTCGAGCAGTTCGCCGTCGGTGATGCCGGTGGCGGCAAAGAAGACGTTGTCGGAGCGCACCAGGTCATTGATGGTCAGCACGCGGTGATGGTCGAAGCCCAGGTCGTGCGCCTTCTGCACCTCGGCCTCGTTGCGGGCCCACAGCCGGCCCTGAATTTCGCCGCCCATGGCCTTGAGGGCGCAAGCCGAGATGACACCTTCGGGGCTGCCGCCGATGCCCATGAGCAGGTCGACGCCCGAGTCGGGCCAGGCGGTCATCAGCGCGCCGGCCACGTCGCCATCGGTGATCAGGCGGATGCGCGCGCCGGCGGCGCGGATGTCGGCGATGAGCTGTTCGTGGCGCGGCCGGTCGAGCACCACCACGGTCAGGTCGGCGATCTCTTTACCTTTGGCGCGGGCCACGCTGCGCAGGTTGACCAGCGGCGAGGCTTCAATATCAATGGCACCCTTGGCCTCGGGGCCGACGGCGATCTTATCCATATAGACCATCGGGCCGCAGTCGAGCATGCTGCCCCGGTCGGCCAGCGCCACGGTAGCCAGGCTGTTGGCCTTGCCCAGCGCCAGCAAGCGCGTGCCGTCGATGGGGTCAACGGCGATATCCACATTCGGCTCGCCGCCGGCGCCCAACACCTCGCCGTTATAGAGCCAGGGGGCTTCGTCCTTCTCGCCCTCGCCAATGACGATGATGCCGTTCATGTCGACGGTGTTGAGCACCAGCCGCATGGCGTCCACGGCGGCCTGGTCGCTGCCTTCTTTATCGCCCCGCCCCATGAAACGGCCGGCGGCCAGGGCGGCGGCCTCGGTCACGCGCACCAGTTCCAGCGCCAGGTTGCGCGACGGCTTTTCGCTGTGGGAGGGGTCGTGCGCCGTGTGAGGGGGAGGGGTCATAGGGCTGCCTTGGCGCGGGGGCGCCGGTCCAGTCGGTAGGTGGTCAGCCGCCGGCCAGCGCGCGGACCAACAGGAGAAAGTAGTAGCCGAGCGGCACGGCCACCAGCCAGGAGTCGATCCGGTCGAGCGCGCCGCCGTGGCCGGCAATGAGGCCGCCCGCATCTTTGACGCCGCTTTGGCGCTTGATCATCGAGACGCCCAGGTCGCCCAGCGGCCCGAGCGCGCCGACCAGCAGGCCCAGCACGCCGCCGGTCTGCCAGGTGAGCAGGCCGGCCGGCCCCGCGCCCAGACCCCACAGCGCACCCAGCCCGGCCCCGGCCAGCCCGCCGAACACGATGCTGCCGACGTAGCCTTCCCAGGTCTTGCGCGGGCTGAGGCGGGGGGCCATGCCGCGCTGGAAGAAGCGATGGCCGAACAGCCGCCCAAACACGTAAGCGCCGGTGTCGGCCAGCCACATGCTGCTGAGGGCCGAGATGAGCCACCACAGGCCGGCTGGCTCGGCGCGCAGCAGGACAAAGTAGTGGCCCAGCCAGCCCAAGTAGATGATGCCGCCGAGGGTGATGACAAAATCGGTGCCGGAGGCGGGCGCGCCGCGCTCGTAGTCGACCAAGTGCCAGACCAGCGCCGCCAAGATTAGGAGCGCCGGCAGCAAGCGGGCGGGGTTGAGGGCCGGAAAGTGCGCGCTCAACGCCAGCAGACCCACGCCGGCCAGCACCACCGGGGCCGAGGGGCGGTAGTGGGTGTGGACGAACAGCCGCACGTACTCGCGCGCGGCAATCAGCAGAATGATGGTGACCGCGAGCACATACGACCAGCCGCCGGCCTCGATGACCAGCAGCGAGGCGGGGATGAGCACCAGGCTGACCGCCAGGCGGTCGCTCAGCTCGTTCGCGGGCGCAACCGCAGGCGGAGGCCCCTTGAGCGCGGGCGCAGGCTCCATGCCCGCCGCCTAAGCGCCCGGTCGGCCGGCGGGCACGCCGTTGGCCTTGACCTGCTCGGAGACCAGGCCAAAGCGGCGTTCGCGCTGGCCGAACTTTTCCAGGGCCAGGCGGAACTGCTCTTTGTCGAAGTCGGGCCAGTAGACATCGGCCGCGTAGTATTCGGCGTA
>JAYUUW010000556.1:0-4250 GCA_043754665.1 Anaerolineales bacterium
GTTTTTCCTACAGGCGTGAGACGTGAAGCGGGCAGGGGGCTACGGTTATTTCCCCGCCATCGCACTCGCCCAGCGCACTACGCCGCGGCGTCGCTATCGGCCTTCTTCTTCTGCGCGGCCTTCTTGCCGGCGTCAATTGCCTGCTCCAGCTTCTCGCGCTGCTCTTCCAACACAGCCTTGCCCTTGCTTTGCAGCTCGGCGGCCTTGGTGCGGGCCTCCCCTGCCAGTTCCTCCGCGCGGGCGCGGGCCTTCATTGCGGCCTCTTCGGCCTGGCGGCGCGTCTCTTCCGCCGTCTCCACCGCGCGGTCGCGCAGCTCAATGCTGCGTTCGCGGATTTGGGTGCGCGTCTCTTCGCCCGACTGCGGCGCCGTCACCAGCGCCACGGCCGCCCCCACCAACCCGCCGATGATGAAGCCCGTCAGGAAGGCGCCGATTTCGTTGTCACTGTCTGCCATGGTAAGTTCTCCTTATTCCAAACCGTGCCGAGGCCGCCTGGGCCGGCGGCCACTAGCGCTTGCGCCCGAAGCGTCCCAGCGCGCCCAATGAGTCGACCACCTGCGTAATGGCGGCCATGTAGGTGTTGAGCTTCACAATCGGCTCAACCAGGTTCTCGCTAATAAACACCGTGGTGCCGCGCAGTGTGTTCACCGTCTCGTTCGTCGAGTCCAAGATCGGCTTGATCTCGTGCTGCAGCATGTTGGTCAGCACCGCCAGTTGGAAGATCAGCACCACCAGCGCCGCGCCGATCAGCACAAACACCAGCGCCATGAAGATGATGGAAATGTCACGGATCGAGGCGGCCAGGCCGGGGTTGCCCGCCAGCAAGATCGCCACTGCCACCAACGCCGCCAGCGCGATGACGGCTCCCACGCCGACGCCGATCATCACGGCGCGCTGCTGGGCCTCGGTCATCGGCTTCTTTTCAGACGGGCCCGCCGGTTTGGCGGGCGTGGCGGCTACGGGAGCCGGCGGCACATAGCTACTAGAGGTAGACATCGCTTCTATCGTATCCAATCTGTAGAATTATAGCGGAAAATCCGGCGCACCGCCCCCTGACCGACGGGCCATTACTTTTGGCTGGAAATGCCATCCGCAATCACCAACACCCGCGCCGCGCCCAGCGCCACCAGGCTGCCTACGGCGGCGCTAAAGACGTTTAGTTGCCCCACCCGCAGCGCGGCAATATTCAACGCCGCGCCCACAAAATGCCCCAGCGCGAAGCCGAGCCACCCGGCCATGAGGTACAACGCCAGCCGGCGCGATGAGCCGCCCATCCACAGGTGAAACCCGGCCCCGATGATCGTTGAGAGCGCAAATCCCAACAGCAGGTCTTGCAGTGTCACGGCGCCTCCCGTTGAATAATACCGCCGCCCAGGCAAATTGGCCCATCGTAAAACACCGCCGCTTGCCCCGGCGTGATGTCGCGCAGCCGCCCCTCAAATTTCACCTCGGCCCGCCCGTTGGGCAGGGGGGTCACGGTGGCCCAGGCTGGGGTGGCCTTGTACCGAATCTTCACCTCGGCCCGGAACGGCCCAGCCGGGGGCGCGCCCGCCACCCAGTTCACCCGCGCCGCCGTCAGGTGGTCGTCGCCCAGTTCGTCGGCCGTGCCCACCACCAGCGCATTCGCCGCCGGCCGCGTGCCAATCACGTACAGCGCCTCCGGCCCGGCCACGCCGATGCCCTTGCGCTGCCCCACCGTGTAATAGGCCAACCCGGTGTGCTCGCCCACCACCGTGCCGTCCCCGCGCACAATCGGCCCCGGCCGAATGGCCGCGCCGGCGTGGTCGTGTAGAAAGCGGCGGTAATCGTTGTCGGCCAGGAAGCACAGGTCTTGGCTCTCGGCGCGCTCGGCCACCGGCAGCGCGAAGTCCCGCGCCAGTTGCCGGATTTCTGGCTTGGTGTAGCCGCCCACCGGGAACATGGCGTGCTGCAGTTGCGCCTGCCCCATCACGCTGAGCACATACGACTGGTCTTTGCGCGGGTCCGCGCCCGCGACGAGTTCGTAGCGCGTCGCCTCGCCGTCTGGCACTGGCCGCACCTGCACATAGTGGCCGGTCGCCAAATACGCCGCGTCCAGGCCCAGCGCCTTGTTCAGCAAGAACTCCCAGCGGATGTGGCGGTTGCACTCCAGGCAGGGGTTGGGCGTTACGCCCGCCACGTAGCTGTCGACGAAGAAATCGACCACCTGCTGCTTGAAGGTGCTCTGGGCGTCAATCACGTAAAACGGGATATCCAAAATCTCGGCCACGCGCCGCGCCTGCGCCACGCTGTCGGGTGAGCAGCAGCGGTTGTATACCGTGCCCGCCGCTTCCGGTTCGCCCCACAGCCGCATCATCAGCCCCACCACGTCGTAGCCCTGTGACTTGAGCAACGCCGCGGCCACGGAGCTATCCACGCCGCCCGACATCGCCACCACGACCCTAGGAGGTGTACCCTGCATCGCTAGTTTTCCCCGAAGTAGCTCGGCTGTACTTGCCGCGCCGTCGCCGTGCGCGCCAGGCCCACGATGGTGCCTGCGCTTGCCACGATCTCCCAGCCGTCCTTCAGCAGTTCGCCCGCTGCTTGTATCACGCCCTTGTAACGGTCGCTAAAGGTGTCGTGCAGCAACAGCAGTCCGTCCAGCGCCAGGTGCGGCAGCCAGGCGTCCATGTCCGCCCGCACATCTGGATAGTTGTGGCCCGCGTCGATAAACAAGATCGCGCAGCTCGTTTGCCAGCCTTTGGCAACTTCCGTCGTAAAGCCACGATTGACCGTCACACTGCTCTCCACGCCCGCCTGCCGCATGTTGTTGCGAAAGTCGTCCAAAGCCGCGTCATCTGGTATGAAGTTGGCGCCCAAGGCCGACGCCTCGAAGGTCGCTGGGTTCCACGCATCCACCGAGTGCACCTGCCGGCCCGCCAGCGCCAGCACGGTTGTCGACCGGCCCTTGTACGACCCTAATTCGATCACCGGGCCAACTGCCGGCCAGAAGCGGGCAGCGCGATAGAGCAAGCCGCACTCGCGCAGCCCCATGAAGCCATGCACCGCGTCGACTTTGGCCCACACCTCAGCCGGCGGGCTCCACCGCTTGCGATGCAGCATCGCCCCCACCAGCACTGGCAGGTCGCGCGGCCATACCGCAATCTGCGTGAAGAACCGAAACCACCAGTGTAGCCAACTGCGCATGTTTTGTTCTTTCTGTGCTCAGGCGGGGGCCGCCACCGACGTCCGCAGCCGTTCCACCGCCGCCGGCAGCACCGCCAGCAGCCGGTCAATGTGCGCCGCCATCGTCGCCCGGCCCAGCGTTACTCGCAGCGACCCTAGCGCCCAGGCGCGCGGCAGCCCCAGCGCCAGCAGCGCCTCGCTCGGCTCCGGGTCACCGGTCTTGCAGGCCGACCCGGACGAGGCCGCGATGCCGGCCAGGTCCAGGTGCATCAACAGTTCGTTGCCGTCCACGCCTTCAAACACAAACGAGGCATGATTGGGCAGGCGCTCGGTCGGGTGGCCGGTCAGCGCGCTGTGCGGGATGGCGCTCAGCACGCCCGCCATCGCCTGGTCGCGCAGCGCGGCCATGTGCGCGTTGTGCGTCTCGCGCTCCGCTGCCGTAATGCGCAGCGCCTCGGCCAGCCCCACCGCGCCGGGGACGTTGTGCGTACCGGCCCGCAGCCCCTCTTCGTGGTTGCCGCCGGTCTGGGTGGGCAGCAGCCACTGGCCGGCGCGGGCATACAGCACGCCCACGCCCTTCGGCCCGTACAACTTGTGCGCCCCTAACGCGAGTGTATCCACGCCCAGCCGCTGCACATCCAGCAGCAGTTGGCTGGCCGCCTGCACCGCGTCGGTGTGCAGCCGCACCCCCGCGGACTGGCACACCGCCGCAATCTCGGCTAACGGCTCAATCGTGCCGATCTCGTTGCAGGCGTACGTCACGGCCACCAGCGCCGTCTCCGGCCGCAGCGCCGCCGCGACTGCCTCGGCCGAAACGCGGCCGTCGGCGTCCACCGGCAACACCGTCAACTCAAACCCGAAATGGTCGCGCAGTTGCCGCATGGTCGCCAGCACGGCGGCGTGCTCCACCGGCGTGGTGATCAAGTGGTTCGCGCCGCGCCGCTCGCGCTCGGCCAGCGCCGCCCCGCGCACCGCCAGGTTGTCGGCCTCCGACCCGCCGCTGGTGAAGATGATCTCACTCGGCTGGCAGTTCAGCACCGCCGCCACGGTGGCCCGCGCTGTTTCCACGGCATGCTCGGCGCGCCGCCCCCAACGGTGAATCGAAT
>JAYUUW010000557.1:0-12088 GCA_043754665.1 Anaerolineales bacterium
GTCTTGCCCGAGCCGGTGACGCCATGCAGCAGCACGGGCTTCGAAGTGTAAGGCTTAGGCGAGTCGGCGGCGGCGGCCAGGATGCTGTCTAAACCATCCCAGACCGATTGCTGGTCGGGGGTGAGCTCGGGCGGGTCGAACGGGACGAACTCTTTGCCCGCCAGCGAGTCGCGCCAGATTTCGGCCTCGCCCAGGTCCACCAGGCCCATCTCGGCCAGGTCTTTCAGGTCTTGCAGCTTGGCCCCGGTCTCGGCGTAGATCACGCTCACATTCAGCGGGTCGAAGTCGTTGGCCAGGAAGTCGAGCACGGCGCTCAGGCGGGCGGCCTTGCTGGCGGCTTTCGAGAGGTGCGGCCGGGCGGCGGCCAGTTGCGTCAGGCTGACGCACAGGCGGGCGGTGCGCACATGCTTGGCGCGCACGGTGGGCGGGTCGAGCACGCTCTGGCGCAGCAGCAGCCCCCGGTCGGCCAGGGTCTTGGCGGCGGCGCGCCAGTTGTCTTCCAGCGCCCGGTCGAGCTGCCGGCCGCGCAGGGGGCCGCGCTCGGCCAGCACATCAATCAGCGCCTGCTGCGCCGGCGGCATCACGCGTGTCAATTGCGCTTCAGGCGTGTTGAGGGTGTAGAGCGTGTCGGCCCGCTTGGCGAGGCCGGGCGGCAGCATCATGGTCAGGCAGTCGATGCGCGAGGCCAAATAGGTGTCGGCGATCCACAAGCCCAGCGCCAGTTGCTCCGGCGTGAGCACCGGGTCGGGGTCGACCAAATCTTCGATGGCGCTCACCCGGCTGACGGCGGCGGTCGCCAGCAGCGCGATGACGATGCCCTGCGCTCGCCGGCCGCCGAACGGCACGGTGACGAGATGCCCCGGCGCGACCAAGCCTTCCAGCGCGTCGGGGATGGCGTAGCAGTAGCTCGTCGTGAGGTGCGGCACGTTGATGACGACGTCGGCGTACATGATGAGTTTATAGAGATTTCACTAGGTAACTTGACAGTCAGTGGTGACAGACTTAGGCGGTTAGTCGCAGCCGTGGTTATAGAGCCGCCCCCCAACAGAATGGAAAAGCGGCACGAGGGCCGGCCTCGCCGGCCCGAAGTGCTGCTTTTTTCGTATAGGGTCAGATAGGTTATCTCAAGGATTCACCGTGCGGTGAGCCGGCCCTGCGACGTTGACAGGCGCACTGTCTTACGCGCCTCACCTGCCGAGTGTCAAATTTCCTTCTGAAACGTCAATAGACCTTATCGGAAAAAGACCAACGACCAAGCACTCCGTGACGACGGCGCACGGGCAGGCGTTTGGGAAAGTCCGGCGGTGAGATTTCTCACCGGCCCAAGGGCAGCGAGAGGGCCACCGACCTGAGGCCGGGTTCGAAATGACAGGTAAAAGGGACTGGTCGGTCACCGCGATGCGAACTAGATGCGGTTGCCCTGCCTACTTGCGGCCGAAGTCGGCGGGGTTCTCGCCCCACTGCGGCGTGTCCCATTTCAGAATGGGCGCGTGGGCGGTCTGGCCCGCCAGCCATACCTCGGCCGCGCGGATTTCGGCGAACAGCGCCGTGTTGGCGGCGCTGGGGCGCAGCGCGGTGCGGCAGGTCTTGGCCCGCACCCAGCCCAGCGCCACCTGCGAGTCGGAGTAGACGGCGGCGCGGCTCCCCTCGGCCTGCACCAGTTGCAGCGCCTGCACAATCGCCAAAAACTCGCCCACGTTGTTGGTGCCGCGCTGGTACGGCCCGCGCCGAAAGACCTCGCGCCGGGTGTGATTCTCCACGCCGCGAAATTCCATCGGGCCGGGGCTGCCGCTACACGCCGCATCGACGGTGTAGCTGGGCAGGCGCAGGCCGGGCGGGGGCCAGGGCCGGCTGGGCACGGCCACGCCAGGGCTGCCGTGCAGCGCGGCCTCGGCCTGGGCGCGGCTGTCGAACGCCTTGAAGCGTGCGCCGCCGAAACCGCTCACCTGGCGCTCGCACTCAGCCCACGTGCCAAAGATGCCCGTCTGCCGCCCGGCCCAGACGACGTAAAATTTGCGGGGTTGGCTCATGCCCGCGCTCGGGGGGCTACGCGCCCTCGCCGGCCGCGGTGGCGGTGTCGGGCTTGGGGCTGTGGGCCAGCGACACGCGCGCGATGCGCAAGCCGTCGAGCGCCTCCACCTTGAGCCGCGCGCCCTCGACCTCCACCGTGTCGCCCACGCGCGCCATGCGGCCCAGTTGGCCCAGCATGTACCCGGCGATGGTGTCGTAGTGGTCGTCGTGCAGCGCCAGGCCCAGCGTGTCGTTGACGGCCTCAATCTGCGTCAGGCCGTCGATCAGCGCCGCGCCGTTGGGCAGGCGCTGAATGTCCGGGCCGGACTTGTCGAACGGGTCGGCCACATCGCCCACGATCTGGCTGATGAGGTCGTCGAGCGTCACCAACCCGGCCGTGCCGCCGTACTCATCCAGCACAATCGCCATGTGCTGGCGCTTGGCGCGGAACTGCTGGAGCAGCGCGCCCAGCCGCAGCTTGTCGGGCACCACGTGGGCCTCGCGCATCAGCCCGCGCACGGTGGCGGCCCGGCGCTCGCCGTGCTGCACCCGCACCAGGTCTTTAACATTGGCGATGCCCAGAATGTGATCGAGGTCGCCCTCATACACCGGGTACTTGGTGTGCGGGTGCTTAATCGCCAGTTGGATCAAATCTTCCAGCGGGGCGTCGGCCGGCACGGCGATCATCTCGGTGCGCGGCACCATCACCTCGTGCGTGGTCAGGTCGCCGAAGTCGAACACGTTGTCGAGCATGTCGCGCTCGCTGACCTCCAGCACGCCGCCCGCGCCTGAGGCCTGCACCAGCATCTTCAGCTCTTCCACCGAGTGCACCATCTCGTGGCCGCTCGAGGCGCGCATGCCGATGACGCGCAGCAGAAAGTTGCCGGTGCCGTTCAGCGCAATGATGGCGGGCTTGAACAGCAGCTCGGTCCACAGCGTAGGGCGGGCCACCACCAGCGCCGTGGCCTCCGGCCGCTGGAGCGCGATGGACTTGGGCATCAGTTCGCCCACCACCACATGCAGGAAGGTGATGACGGCAAACGCCAGCCCGGCCGAGATGGTGTGGCTGGCCGTGCCGACCCAGGCGGCCGGCAGCAGCCCCAGCACCGGCTCAATGAAGTGCGACAGCGCCGGCTCACCCAGCCAGCCCAGCCCCAGGCTGGCGATGGTGATGCCGAGCTGCGTAGCGGCGATGAACCGGTCCGGGTCTTCCAGCGCCCGCTTGACCGAGGCCGACCCCGGCGTGCCTTGCCGCACCAATTCTTCGATGCGGGTGCGGCGCACGCTCACCAGCGAGAACTCGGCGGCGACGAAGAAGCCGTTGGCCAGCACGAGGATGACGACCCCGACCAGCCGCAGTAGATCAGATGTAAGCGTTGATTCCATAAGTCAATTCTAACACTTCCAGACCACCGCCGCGCCATAGCCCACCACTTCGGCATAGTCGCCGCTCACCGCGCCGGAGGTGGCGTGGGCCACCACCTGCGCGCCGGTCGCGCCCAGCCCCGCCGCCGCCCACAGCATGGCGGCCACTGCACCCGCCCCGCAGGCCTGGCCGCGCCCCTCGGCGTGGGCGGCCAGCACCGCGGCCGGGTCACACGCGGCCACGGCATTGAGCATCACCGCGTCCATGTCGTCGGCGCGGGCCTGCGGATAAAAGTGGGAGAGGTCCGAGCTGGCCACCAGCAGCGCCCGCCGCCCGCGCAGGATGACGGCCAGCGCTTCGCCCAGCGCCTGGGCCTGCGCCAAGCTCTGGTCGCGCAGCATGAGCGGCAGCAGGGCAAAGCCGGGGGCCAGCGTGCGCTGCAAGAACGGCAGTTCAATTTCCAGCGCGTGCTCGCGGTCGCGGCGCAGGGGCCGCAAGCTGCGGCCGGTGGCGGCCAGGGCCGCGCCCAGCGCCGCCAGCGCGGCCTGATCGACTGGCACTGCGCCCAGCGGCGTGACGTAGTGGCTGTGGCCGCTGGTAAGCAGCGGGCCGTCGGCGTGAAAGTGGCTCGGCCCAAGCACCACCACCAGGTCCACCGCCAGTCCGTGCACCGCGCGAAAGGCGTGGGCGGCCACCGCGCCCGAGTACACATGCCCGGCGTGCGGCGCGAGCAGGCCCACCACCGCGCACTCCGGGGTGGGCGGCGTTACGGCCGGGGCGGCGGCCAAGAAGCGGTCTACGCTGGTCTGTAGGTCAGCGGCTTCGGCCGGGTACCACCGGCCGGCGAGGGGGGAGGGGCGCAGGTCCATAACGGGGAAGGAAACGGTGAGGCGGATTGCTGATTGTGGATTGCTGATTTTTGATTGAGGTCGTTGCCAACGCGCCGTCCAAGCCATCTCCCAGGTTCAGTGGCCTGGACCCTGTCCGGGTGCAGATTAGACGCAAATTCAATCTCTCAGTCGCTGCTGCGATGAGAGTGCGCCGGGCCGCCTACAAGCTGACGCTGCGCGGCGCGACGCGGCTGTGCTCGGCGTCGATGATGGCGATGATCTTGTCGACCGTGTCGTCCAGCGCCAGGTCATGGTTGATCACACAGTAGTCGAACTCGGTTAGGCGCTCCAGCTCCTTGCGGGCCGTGGCTATTCTTAAATTTAGCCCCTCGGGCGTCTCGGTCTTGCGCGCGCGCAGCCGGTCCACCAGTTCTTCTTCGGTGGTAGTGGTCAAGAAGATCAGCGCCGCGCCGCCGTCGGTCAGCGAGCGGATCTTGGCCGCGCCCTGCACGTCCAGCCGCATGATGACATCTTGGCCGGAGGCCAGCGCCTCGCGCACCTGCTGCTTGGGGATGCCCTTGTAGTCGTTGTAGACGTGCGCGTACTCCAACAGCTCGTCGCTCTCGATCAGCGCGGCGAACTCGTCGGTGGAGACGAAGAAGTAGTCGCGGCCGTGCACCTCGCCCTCGCGCGGGTGGCGCGTGGTGGCGGTGACGACGAAATGGAACGGGAGCTGCCGTTCCTTCATGCGCTGGATGATGGTGTCTTTGCCCACCCCCGACGGACCGGAAATGACGATCAGCAGCGGGCACGCTTCGGCGCGGTAGAGTGTTTCAGACATGCGGTCCTGTTCCTTTGCAGCTCCTATTATAATTGGCCTGAGGCAAGTTGGGTGCGGCCGTGTGAAAACCCCGCCGACCCGCCCAAACAGCGCTGTTTAGTAATGGGAGTTGGGACCATGCCAATTTATGACTATGCCTGCCAGAGCTGCCACAACCGCGTCGGCATCCGCCAGAGCTACGCCGAGTACGGCGTCAAGGCCGTCGCCTGCCCGCTGTGCGGCAGCAAGAAACTCCAGCGGCTGATCAACAAAGTCCGCATCGCCAAGAGCGAAGACCGGCGGCTGGACGATATGTCAGACCCATCGTTCCTGGGCGATGTGGACGAGAACGACCCCAAGTCGATGGCGCGCGCGATGCGCAAGATGGGCTCGGAGATGGGCGAAGACCTGCCGCCCGAGTTCAATGAGATCACCAACCGCCTGGAGGCCGGCGAAGACCCCGAGGCCATCGAGCAGTCGATGCCAGAACTGGGCGACGCGGGCGGTGGCATGGGCGGCATGGGGGGCATGGACGACTATTAGCGTGACATCCCAGAGACCGATGCTTCGGCCCCATCGGAGTTCATCAAGGTGAGACTCCTCACCCGCGCATGGGCTGCGTTAGGGCCAAAGACCGGAAGCGGGGTTCGGAGTGACAATGATTTTCATTGAATTCTATGACCTCATTGTCATTTCGAACCGGCCTCAGGTCGTATGCCCTCCCGCTGCCTCCGCGCCGGTGAGAAATCTCACGCTGACGCTCCTTGCCGCACCTTCGGCCGGCCACAAGTTTCTGAGCAACGCGCGGCCAGCGTATAGACGAACCCGCTAATTGGCGCGCGTGAGACGCGAAGCGTCCCTGTGGTTCAACTCTGATACACCCCGCTCAGCCAGTGACAAATCCCCGCACCTACTACGTGTACATCATGGCGAACGCGTCGCGTAGGCTGTACGTGGGGGTGACCAACAACTTGCAGCGGCGGGCGTTCGAAATGACAAGGAGGAGCATTGGGGATGGGTTGGTGTCCAGCGGGGATGTAACGCGGAAAAAAGACCGGGCCGACAGCGCAGTGCTGCCGGCCCGGTTTGCGTTTAAGGGCAAGCCGCTTGCGCTACGCCGACTGCGGCTGCGTCAGCGCGGCGGCGGGCAGTTGCGCCAGCCGGCCCACCACCACCTGCTGGATCGCGGCGGCCAGCGCGGCCCGCTCTTGCTGGGCATCGAACTGCACCCAGCGGTCTGGCTCGGCGGCGGCCAACGCCAGATAGCCCTGCCGCACGCGCTGATGAAAGGCCAGCGCGAAATCGTCCAGGCGGTTCCATTCCACGCCGGCCTGCTGGCGGCGGGCCAGCCCGGCCTCGGCGTCTAGGTCGAGCAGCAGCGTCAGGTCGGGGCGCAGGCCCTCGGTGGCGAACATCGTAATCAGCCGCAGCGTGTCCAGGTCGAGGCCGTGGCCGTAGCCCTGGTAGGCCAGCGTGCTGTCATAGTAGCGGTCGCACAGCACAATGCCCCCAGCCGCCAGGTGCGGGCGGATCACCTGGTTAACCAACTGCGCGCGCGCCGCCGAGTACAGCAAGATCTCGGCGCGCGGGGCCATCTCGCGGTGGTCCAGGTCGTGCAGCAGGCCGCGAATTTCTTCGCTGATGGCCGTGCCGCCCGGCTCGCGCGTCAGCCACACATCGTGGCCCAGCGTTTGCAATTGCTCCGACAGGCGCTTGATTTGCGTCGACTTGCCCGAGCCGTCTGGCCCTTCGAAAGTGATAAAGAAGCCCACGTTAATCCCTAAAGATCCGCACCCGCCGGCGCGGTTCTTTGCCGTAGGAGTGCGAGATCAGGTTCGCCTTGCGGGCCAGCTCGTGCTGCAAGCGGCGCACGTAGGCCGAGGCGGGGGGCAAATCCACCGAAGACGTGCCGTTGAGCACGGCCGTGATGGCCTGCTGCGTTTCGGCCATGGCCTCGTTGGCGTCTTCTTCTTCGGCGGCCGGCGTGCTCAGGTTGAACAGATCGGAGAGGAAGTTCTCCATCTGCCCGACCGTGTTCGAGCGCAGCACATAGATCGGCAGGCCGCGCTCCTCGGCATCGCTCACGATGCTCTGGTGGCGGCGGTAGTAAGTCTTCAGCGTCACCAACGCCTGCGCGTCGGCCAGGTCTTCGGTCACGGTGGCGGGCAGGCGCAGGCGCTTGGCGGCCTGTTCCAGCCGGTTGCGGGCGATGCCATAGGCAAAGATGCGCAGCGGCGCCAGCCCGACGACCGCCGCCGCCACCACCGCGCGGCCCTGGTCACTCTCGTAGGCGCTGGGGGCGGCCGGCGGCGCGATGGACACGTTGCCCGGCAGCGTGCGGTGGCGCGACTCCCACACCGGCCCGCCCGTGGCCGGCGGCGGCATTTCGGTGCGGCCCAGGCGGCGGCTGCTCTCGCCGTTGGCCCCAAAGCCGCGCTTCTGCGGCTCGGGCGCGGGCTGCTCCACATGCAGTTGGTCGTGCTCGTCGCGGTAGCGGCGCTCTGGCGGCACCGGCCGCCCGCGCAGAAACGAGTCGACCGCCATGCCCACATCGTGGTGCACGTTCAGGTTCTCGCGCTGCATGATCTCGATCAGCACATCGAAGGTCGGCGGAGCGCGGCGCTCCAGCACGGTCTTCTGCGTGCCGCGCCGGCGGGCCTCTTCGTCCGAGAGCGTCACGCTCTCAATGCCGCCCACCAGATCGGCCAGCGTGGGGTTGAGCAGAATGTTCTCCAGCGAGTTGCCGTGCGCCGTGCCGATGAGCTGCACGCCGCGCTCGGCGATGGTGCGGGCGGCCTCGGCCTCCAACTGCCGGCCGATCTCGTCGATGACGATGACCTGCGGGTTGTGGTTCTCCACCGCCTCAATCATCACCTCGTGCTGGAGCGACGGCTGTGACACCTGCATCCGGCGGGCGCGGCCCACGGCCGGGTGCGGCACGTCGCCGTCGCCGCCGATCTCGTTCGAGGTGTCCACGATGACCACGCGCTTCTGCTCGGCCAGGAGGCGGGCCGCCTCGCGCAGCAGGGTGGTCTTGCCGACGCCCGGCGCGCCGAGCAGCAGCATACTCTTGCCGCTCTCGATGATGTCTTGAATGATCTCGCTGGTGCCATACACGGCGCGGCCCACGCGGCAGGTGAGCCCCACCACCTGGCCCCGCCGATTGCGGATGCCGCTGATGCGGTGCAGCGTGCGCTCCATGCCGGCGCGGTTGTCGGCGTCGAACGCGCCGATGCGGGTGATGACATAGTCCAGCTCTTCGCGGCTGACCTCGGTGTCCGAGAGCACCACCTCGCCGTCGACAAAGCGCGCCGTGGAGACGCGGCCCAAATCCAAGATCACTTCCAGCAGTTCATCCGGGCGGTTAATTTCGCGCAGCTTGTCGCAGATGTGGGTCGGAATGACCTTCAGCAGTGCTTCTAAGTCGTCAGTGATTCGCTTTTGCATGGGTTGTGCCACCAGTTCCGGTCTTAACCAATATTCGTCGGCGCTAACGGCGTCGAGCGGTGCGCCTCGTCGCGGCTGGCATGGTAGCGCGTGCTGGCCACGGGCGTCGGCACCTGGCCCTCCACTACCGGCAGCGGCTTCAGCACCGGCTCCGACAAGCGCACGGCCAGCCGCTTCACCATCACAGCCTGCGCGCCCAGCGGCTCGAAGCCCACACGCGCCACCACCTCGTGCAGCCAGTTCTGATACCGGCGCACACACAGATACAAGGGTTTCTCACTGCGGCCGGGCAGCAGCCGCAGGCAGGTGGTCAGCACCGCCTCGGCCAGGTCATCGGCCTCGGGGTGCAGGAATGGCTCGACCCACACGCCCTGCGGCCCCCGGCGCACATCCAGGTAAGCCACCAGCTCGCCGCTGTCTTGCAGCACATAGCCGCGCTCAATGTGCTGCGGCCCCGGCTCCACCTGCTGCACCAGGCGCGGCACCACATTGCTGTAGAGCGTGTTCACGGCAATCACATCCGACCGCACGGCCGGGCGCAGCGGCACCGTCGGGCCTTCCCCCGCGCCCTGATCGACGGCCAGCTTCCACAGCGTTTGGCGGGCGTAAATCGCAAAACCGGCCTCGCGCAGGGTTTCAAACTCGGCGCTCTTGTCGTTCACCTCGGCGATGAGGTTCTGCGCGCGGCGCTCGCCGGCCTCCACCGCCAGCCGGTCGATCACGTTCTGCCAGCCTTCCAGCGCGTACTCGGCGGCCGGGGCAATGAAGAGCACCCGCGCATGTTCCTCGCCCTGGCGGTGCAGCAGTTGGCCGAAGGCGGCGTGGTGGTTGCCCTCCGCCCGCCAAATGAGCGTGGGCGCGCCGGCCATCGGCATGAGGTACGACACCAGCGCGTTCTGCAGCGGGTGGTTGCCCTCCGTCAGGCCGGTTTCGGAATCCAGGCAAACGCCCCGGTCGGCCAGGGTCTTCACCAGGCCCACGTCGCGCCAATCGAACGACCGTATCATTTACCGCATTTCGGAGGGGAGCCGCACTTTACCCGAGCGCTCGATCAGCCCGCGCAGCGCATCGCGGAAGCGTTCCACTTCGCGCACCGTGCCGCGCCGCAGCGCGATTTCGCCGGGCGTGTCGAGCGTGAGCATGCCCTTGCGACGGAAATACTCGCGATACAAACCGCGCAGCAATTCAAGTTCGGGGCGGTTCTGGGTGCGGGCCGCCAGCCGCGCCTGTTCGGGCATGGCGTTGGCGGCTTCTTCGGGGATCACGTCCACCCAGTGGGGGCTGTCTTCATCCACTTCCACCAGGCCATACAGCTCGATCAACTCGCCGCGCGTGACGCCCAGCGCCAGGGCAAACAACGACTCTTGCCCCGTGGAGGCGCGCCGCCACCAGCGCACCGCCTCCGGGTTGGCCACCCATTCCCACTCATAATCGCCTGGCTCCGCGCCAAACCGGCCGGCCAGGTTGGTGGCCTCGTAGTGGGCAATGTACTCCGGCAGGCGCTGCCAGGTGCGGCGCGGCACCAGGATGACCAACTGCGTCTCCGGCATTTTGGCTAGGTCGGCAAAGACGTAGTTGTTTTGGTCGTTGACCACAAAGGGCTTCGTGGCCTTGACCTGTTTGAAAAATTGGTTAGTCAATCCAACACCCTCGATAGCTTAGCCTTGGCGCGGCGCATTCAGTGCCTCTCGGCTTGAATTTTACCATGCGCCCCCGCCAGGGCAAGAGGACAGGAGATTTAGGTTGGCTGAGAAATGGCTCGGCGTTGGGGCCGGGCAGGTGGGCCAGAACAAGATGGCTGTCAGGTAAACGTCCGCTGAATGGCCTTGACTCAAAGTTGAGTTAACTTATAATCCTAGTATACTAGAACACTAGCACTTAAAGCGAGATGGCTTATGCAGATACGGATTGATAAGAGCGCGCACAGCCCCCTCCACGACCAGATCAAAGACCAGATTATCGGCCTGATCCATGCCCGGCAAATTCAGGCCGGCGATCAGCTCCCCACCATTCGGGCCTTAAGCATTGAATTGGCCGTGAATTTCAACACGGTGGCGCACGCCTATCATGAACTGGATGCCGAAGGCATCATCGAAACGCGGCGCGGCGAAGGCACCTTTGTGGCCTCCACGCCCGACGAGACCGAAATGCAGGCGTTACGGCAGAAAACACTGGAAAAACTGGTCCACGCGCTGCTGGCCGAGGCGCGGCGGTTGGGGTACTCCCCCGCCGAGCTGCGCCAGGCGCTGGCCGAACCGTTAGGTTTAGGGGGCGAGGAGAAGCCATAACATGTTGAAAACTACAGTGGTGCAAGCGCCAAGGCGGAATCCGAACGGCATCGCCGTACTCATGCTATTTGTCTTCATAGGGGCGGCCATCGCCGCCGCCATGGGGGCAGACGCGCTCGGCCAGCCAGAGGGCGTCAGCGTGATCACGCTGATAGTTGTAATGTTGCCCGGCCTGTACTGCCTTATGGCGCTGCAAGTCGCCCGCGAGTGGGAAAAGGCCGTGGTGCTGCGGGCCGGCAAGTTCATCGGGCTGCGCGGGCCGGGCCTGTTTTGGATCATCCCGGTCGTGGACACGATCCCCATGTGGATTGACCACCGCGTGATGGTCACGCCCTTCAACGCCGAGAAAACGCTCACGAAAGAGGCAACACAATAATTTCGTCGCCTGTCAAACCGCAGGATACATCCAGCCAGCGGCCAGTGTCGTCCACCCGGAAAACCGCCTTGAAATCCAAGACGTCGAACAAGGCCCGCTTCTGTGCCGGCGTTGGGTTGCGAAGCTTGTCACGGATCGCCGCAGCCTGGGCCAGGATGGATTGCTCCTGAGGCTTGGTGATGGCCCGGTTTTCGATCTGGGCGTGGAGTTGATCAGCCTCGAGAATTAGGGATTCCCGGATGCGGCTGGTCGCCTTCATCTCGCCGCGGAGGGCGTCGGCTACGATCTCGTCTGGCTCATTGCCGAACGCGGTCGCCAGGCGCCTGATTTTGCGGTCGGCCTCAGCGATCAACTCACCCACCTTTCCCAGCCGGTCGCGCTTCGGCTCTAACTCGCCCTCCCGCGTTTGGGCATAGTCGGCCAGTCCGGCGCGCAATATTTCGTCATCATCCAGCAAGCCCTTAAACCATTCCCAGGCGATGTTTTCAACCAGTCGAATCACGATGGTGCGCCTTGAGTTAGGGCATGGAGAGGTGCCGGTCTCGTGCCAGTGGTTCCCGCAGCGATAGTAGCGCGTCTCGTAGCCATTGGGTCGGCTGACGCTGCCGGTCATTGCGCCGCCGCAAGCTTTACAACGAAAGAAACCACTGAGCAGGTAATCGTACTTCCGGTTGCGGCTGGCAAGCTGTTTGTTGCGCCCGGTGCGGGCCTGGGCCGTGGCGAACGTCGCGGGGTCAATGATGGCCAGCTCGGGCAGATCAACCACCGTCCATAGGTCGCGGGGCTGCTTCAGGCGCGGTTTCTTAGGTTGCTCAGCTCGCCTCCGTTTGGAAGGCTTGCGTTTGGCTCGTTCTCTCTCCCACTCTGCCGGGTCAACCCGTCTTGACTTCCCGTAGTGGGCGCGGCCGACGTAAATCTCGTTGGTAAGGATCCCGCGAATCGTAGCCGGTA
>JAYUUW010000558.1:0-3285 GCA_043754665.1 Anaerolineales bacterium
CTGGCCGGAGCTGGAACGGCAGCTCGGCGCGCTGCTGGTGGGGCAAGACGCCACAAACCTGCTGCGGCTGGAAGACCAGATGCTGCGGGCCTTCCCCGAGGAGAGCTATAAGTACAGCCGGTCGGGGTCGGTCCGGCAGGGCGTGGATTTGGCGCTGCTCGATCTGGTGGCGCGGGCGCAGGGCGTGCCGGCGCACCAACTGCTGGGCGGCCAACTGCGCGACAAGATTAAGGTGTGCTACCCGTTCTTCGCGCTGCGGTCGGTGGAGCAGGCCAAGCAGAACTTAATCCGGCTGGCCGCCAAGCGGGCCGAGGGCTTCGACCTGATCCGCGTGTACGTGGGCGCGAACCCAGAGGCGGACGAGGTCTTTCTGCGCGGCGTGGCCGAGCAGTTCGCCGGGCAGGTGGCGATTAAGAGTCTCGACTTCTCGAACGCGCTGGACTGGCGGCGGGCGTGGACGCTGACCGAGCGCTTTGCGGACATTGTGGACTTCATGCTGGTGGAGAGTGTGGCCCCGGCGCACGACCTGGACGGGCTGGCCGAGTATCGGCGGCGCAGCCGCTGGCCGGTGTCGGAGCACGTGTATCACCTCTTTCATGGCTGGCAACTGCTGTCGCGCGGGTGTGTGGATATTCTGAACATTTCGCCCTACCTGCTGGGCGGGCTGCGGGCCTGCCTGCGGCTGGTGACGCTGGCCGAGGCGGCGCGGGCGAGTGTGCTGATCGGCACGACGCAGGAGTTGAGCCTGGGCACGGCGGCCATCGCGCACCTGGGCGCGGCGGCGCGGGTGCTCGACTATCCCTCCGACTGCACCGGGCCGCGACTGTACACGGCCGATGTGACGCGCAACCCGGTGACGTATGCGAATGGCTATTTGCAGGTGCCCACCGGGCCGGGGCTGGGCATTGAGGTAGATGAAGAACTCGTCGCGGGGCTGGGCGGCCAGGGATGGTCGTTCGGGACGAACTTCGCGGCGGCGCGGGACCGGACGGTGTCGTGAAAGTACAAGCACGAAAAACTTTGGCCACGAATCGCTTCGCGCGAATTGCACGAATGGGGATTGGGGAGCAAATGGTTGGATGTGGCAGTCAAGCGCTGGCAAAGAGGGCTTTCGTAGGGCCGTTCGCGAGAACAGCCAGCGCGCGCTATTAACCAATCGGCGTACTTCAATCAGGAAGCTGCTATAGCGCGAGCGTCATACGATGACAGTCGGACAGACATTTCCTTACGTTAAGGTGGCGGGCAGCGCGTACGCGATGGGCGTGCAGCACGGCGAGCAGGCGGCGGGCCACGGCTGCCTGGGCACCTGGACGAGCTACGCGGTGTAAGGCACGGCAGCGCCGGTGTGCGCACTGCGGAGGTGAAGCGGGCGACCAAGGCACTATCAAAGTGAGATTCCTCACCCGCGCCAAGGCAGCGAAGTGACCGGCGGCCTGAGGCGGGGTTCGGAATGACAAGGAAAATCATTGTCGAAATGTCAATGATATTCCTTGTCATTCCGAAGCGCGCATGGCGCTGCGCGTCAGCCCTCAAGGCTGAAACGAGGCTCCCGCTGACGCCCCTATGATTCCATTGTCATTTCGAACCGGCCTCAGGCCGGATGACCTCTCGCTGCCTTTGCGCCGGTGACGCGAAGCGTCTCACCTTGACTTTCTTTGCCGCACGTTCGGCCGGCCATAAGTTTTTGAGCAACGCTCATCTTCCGTTGGCATTGCATGAGCCCCGGCGCGGCCAGCCAGCGGGAGCGGGCGCAACACACTCACAATAAGAGGAGCCACGCATGCGGCGCATGGGACAGGTGATTGGGATCAAGCTGGACAAGCTGGAAGCCTATCGCGGGCTGCACGCGGACGTTGAAACCAACTGGCCGGAGGTCGTGGCGGCGGCGGCGCGCCAGCCACATTCACAACTACACCATCTTCCGGCTGGGCGACCTGCTGTTCGCGTCGTTTGAGTACCACGGCGACGACTAAGCCGCCGACATGGCCAAGCTGGCGGCCAACCCCCAGGTGCAGGCCTACTGGCAGCTTACCGACCCGCTGCAAACGCCGCTGGCCGAGCGCCAGCCGGGCGAGCACTGGGCCGCCATGGAAGAGCTCTATCACGCCGATTGAGGCGCGGACCGGGTAACAAAAAACGGCGCCGGCAGTCGGGTGACTGCCAGCGCCGGGGGCGCGCTAAGGCCACCGCTTAGGGCGCGGCCTGCGGTGTGTGGACCAGCACCATGTAGGTGGTCACATGTCCGGACAGCTCGTCCATGGGCACGTCGGTGTCGTAGATCGTCTCGGCGAAGTGCTCGTTCTCCGAGACGGTCCAATCGTAGAAGCGAAAGACGCCGTCGAAAAACTCCTCCATGTGCGCTTGCGCGAAGACGGAAAACCACGGGAACAGCAGCGGCAGCGGGGCGTTCGGGCAGCTGTAGACCACCTGCTCCGGCTCCACGTCGGGCCAAAAATTCAGCTGCACCTCCAACTCGTTGTAATACACCTTCAAGAAGCCGCCGGTGATCTGCAGCGTGCCGTCGTGCACCACGTTGGTTGACGGGCACCCGCCTTCATCGCCCATCACCTCGAAGCGCACATGCGTGATGACGCCGTCCTCGGCCTGGGCCAGAAAGCCGGTGTTGGCGTATTGCAGCTTCACGGCCTCGGCCTTCACCTCCACCACGTAGCTCACCTTGGCCGACGTAACCGTCACCGTGGACGAGAAGTCTAACTCAAAGCTCAGGCAGCGGCGCGCGCCGTCTAGCAGCGCGGCCAGGCCGTTCGCGCCCAGCACGGCGGCCAGCTCGGGCGTGTCGCGCACGGTGTCGAGTTTGTTGTCCCAATACAGCACGTTGTACACATAGCGGGCGTTGGCCGGGCTGGTGCAGCGGCGGATGGCGCGGCGGTACTGCTGCACATAGTAGCGGGCGACATTTTGCCCGTACTGCGCCACAGCGGCCGAAATCGCGTCGGCGCGTGGGTCGGTCGCCTGGCCGTACTGGGCTACGGCCTGCGAAATCGCGTCGGCGCGTGGGTCGCTCGGCTCCAGGCCATACTGCGCCACGGCGTTGGCAATGGCGGCGGCGCGCGGGTCGAGCCCGGTGACGTCACCGGCGGGGGCCGGGGCGGCGGCAGGCAGCGTGGATTGCGCGCCGGCCGGCACCGAGAAAGTGGCCTCGCCCACCGTGACCAGCGAGCCGCCCTCGAACATGCCCACCGTGATCGCCCCACCCGGCTCGGTTTGGATGAAGGCCATCGAACCCAGCGCGATGGCCGCGCCGTTGATCTCCACGGCGGCCAT
>JAYUUW010000559.1:0-2220 GCA_043754665.1 Anaerolineales bacterium
TTGCAATTGGTGGGTTGGGAAACTGCCGGCGGCGTGTTCTACGCGGTGAGCGTGCCGGTTACCTCAACCAGTTCTGCGCCGGCCGAGTTGCCGTTTGGCCTGCTGAAGCTCGACTCCTCTGATCAATCCATTACGCTCGTTGACGCGGCAGTCGTGTTGGCGGCGCTGAGTCCAAACGGCGAGGTGTTGTGGCTCGTTAATGCCACCGCCAGCGGCGGGCTTGAGTTGGCGCAGATGACGGTCGCTTCGGGTGCGGTCAGCGCGCGGGTGCCCCTTGCCGGCGGCGCTGTGATTTGGGACCCAGCGGAAACGCCGCTGTTGCCGAGCATTTGGTCGCCCAATGGGCGAGACTGGCTGTATCAGGACGCGGCTGGGGCGGTGTGGCTGGCGCGGGCAAATGGTACGGTGGCGCAACTGGCCGACATGGCGCCACCCCTCCGCGCCCAGACCGGCGAGGCTCAGGTGGCCTGGTCACCGGACGAGACTCAATTGCTGTATCACAGTGAGAAAGAAGCCTGGATCGTTACGCTTCCTGAGTAAGCATCACCCGAAAGCCGATGTAGTCTTCCCCCTCGGCCGGTGGGAACTTGCTCCGCACCGCCGAGCGGCAGCTATCGGGCGTGTCGTGCCACGAGCCGCCCCGCATCACCCGCTGTTTCGGGTCGCCGCCGCTGGCCCACACACTGCCATCGACCGGCGCGCCGGCATAGGTGGCGTGCCAGGGGTCAGCGCACCACTCCCACACCTCGCCGTGCATGTCATACAGCCCGAAGGCGTTGGGCGGAAAGCTGCCGACCAGCGTGGTCACGTGGCGATACACACCCACCGGCCCACCCGCGTACACATGCTCGCCCACGTAGTTTGCCAGGTCGGTGCTCAGGGTAGGGCCATAGGCAAAGGCTGTCAGCGACCCGGCGCGGCAGGCATATTCCCACTGGGCCTCGCTGGGCAGGGCGTAGGCGCGGCCGGTCTGCTTGCTCAACCGCTGGCAGAACTTCTGCGCCGCGTCCCAGGTCACGTTTTCCACCGGGCGGTCAGGGCCGGCAAAGCGGCAGGGCGGAAGTTGGCCCGCCACGGCCTGCCATTGCGCTTGCGTCACCGGGTATTGGCCGAGCAAAAAGCTTTGAAAGTGAACGGTGTGCTGGGGATATTCGTCGTCGAAGCCCGCGCCGCGCGGTGAGCCGATGAGGCCTGGCCCGCCGGGGATACGCACCAGGTCGAGGCTCACGCCGCCGCTCAGGGCTTGCCGGAAACGCAGAACGCGGCCGGGGCGCTGGGCGGTGATAGCGCCGGCCGCGTCAACGGTTACGGTGGTAAATTCGAACTCGGCCTGCGTCAGCGCCGCCGGCACGCCCGCCTACTTGTTGGCGAAGCGGTAGCCGATGCCGCGCGAGGTGAGGATGAACTCGGGCCGGTTGGGGTCGCGCTCGATTTTCTTGCGCAGATAGTGCACGTAGAGCTTCAGGCTCTCGTTGGCCTCGCCGTATTCCGGCCCCCAGGTTTGGGTGATCAGCTCGCTGCGGGTGAGCACGCGCCCGGCGTTGCGGGCCAGCACCGACAGCAGCGTGAACTCTTTGGGGGTCAGCTCGACCAGCTTGCCATAGACGCTGACCTCGCGTGTGTGAAAGTTGATGCGCAGGTTGCCCTCGGCAAAGCTCAGCTCATCTGCGCCGCGCTCGGCGGTGCCGCGCCGCAGTTGGGTGCGGATGCGGGCCAGCAGCTCGTGGTTGTCGAACGGTTTGACCACGTAGTCGTCGCCGCCGATTTCCAGGCCCTTGACCACATCTTTGACCGAGCTTTTGGCGGTGATGAAGATGATCGGCACGGCCGTGGTCTCGCGGATGCGGCGGCAGACTTCCCAGCCATCCATATCGGGCATCATCACATCGAGCAGCACCAGATCAACCGGCTGGGCGCGGATGATATCCAACGCGTCGTTGGCGGCGGCGGTCTTCACCACTTCGAAGCCGTGGTGTTGCAGCAGCGTGCCGATCAGCCACAGCGTGTTTTCGTCATCGTCGATTACGAGAATCTTCTCTGGCATAGATACCCTGTCCCGCGTCGGTATGAAACTAGTTAGAAATTCTAACACGGCGTCCTAACAATAGCAAATGGAGGTTAGAGCGGGGGCGGGCGGGGGGCGGGAGGGTGTGAAGCGTCAGAAGGGTATAAAGGGCCAAAAGGGTATAAAAGGGGGACTCAAGGGATGCTGCGCTAGGG
>JAYUUW010000560.1:0-2130 GCA_043754665.1 Anaerolineales bacterium
TACCGCGGCCACGCGGAAAATTGACCGCTAAAGCTTGATAGAGTAATATGGCACAATCGATTGTGATTTTAGTCCTATCCAGTCACAATTGTCAAGCAAAGGATATCACTTTTCCCCTTGCGCGCCCCTCAGGTGCCCGCGAACGCCCCCTACGTGGGCATCGGCATCGGCCTGGTAGCCGTCTCCACCGCCTCCATCTTGATTCGCTATGCCCAGTTGGCGGGCGTGCCGTCGCTGGTTATCGCCGCCTACCGGCTGAGCCTCGCCAGCCTGGTGCTGCTGCCGGTGGTGGTGTGGCGCAAGCGCGCCGAGCTGCGGGCGCTGGGGCGGCGGCAGGCGCTGTTGGCGCTGGTGTCGGGCTTGTTCTTGGGCGTGCACTTCGGCGCGTGGATCAGCTCGCTGGCCTACACCACGGTGGCGAGTTCGGTGGTGCTGGTGAGCACCAGCCCGCTGTTCGTGGCGCTGATCGCAGCGGTGGCGCTGCATGAGCGCCTCACGCGGCCCGTGGTGTTCGGCTTAGGCTTGACTCTGGTGGGCGCAATCGCGGTAGGATTAAGCGATGTGTGCGGCGGCCTTGGCGGCTGCCCGCCCTGGCAAGAGTTCGTGCGCGGGCCGGCGGTGCTGGGCGATGGCCTGGCGCTGCTAGGCGCGTTGGCCGGGGCGATTTACTACTCGGCCGGGCGCGCGCTGCGGCCGACCATGTCACTGACCACGTACATCTTCCTGACGTACGGCACGGCGGCGGTGGCGCTGGTGGCGGCAGCAACGGTGGCGCGGCTGCCGGCCACGGGCTACACGCCTCAGGCCTATGGGCTGTTCATTCTGTTGGCGCTGGTGCCGCAGTTGATTGGGCACTCAGCGTTCAACTGGGCGCTGAAGTATCTGCCCGCGACCTATGTGGCGGTGACCACGCTGGGCGAACCGGTGGGGTCGATCATTCTGGCGGCGCTGGTGTTTCACGAGGTGCCAACCGGCGTGAAGCTGCTGGGCGCGGCGCTGATCTTGGGCGGCATCATCATCGCATCACTCCGGCCAAGCGCGGCGCGAATGGGGGCAAAATCAGCCGAATGAGGGTTGATTTTGCGCATAACTGAGGTATAGTCTTAAGCACTGAAATGGAGAATGTGGCATGAATACCCGTTGTTATAAGTGTGGCTGGAACTTCGCGTTGAGCCGTGAGGTCGTCGAGGGCGCTGTGGCCGCGGCCCCGGACGAGAAGTTCTATGTGTCTTACTGCCCGCGCTGCCGGCAGGCGAATAAGATTCCGATGCAGCAATTGAAGCGCACGCTGCCCGTCGGCTGGACCCCGCCCGCGCCAGTAGCGGCCGCCGCCGAAGCGCCAGTGGCGGTGGCTGTGCCGGAGCCCGCGCCCGTCCGCGAGCCGGAAGCCGTGCCCGCCGCCAAGACCGGCCGCAAGCGCGGCAGCAAGCCGGCCGAGGCCGCGCCCACCCCCGAGCCGATGGCTGTGGCCGTGGCCGAGCCAGTAGTGGCGGCCGCAGCCGAGGCGGAACCCGCGCCCGCTGCCAAGGCACCGCGTAAACGCGCCAGCAAGACTACCGAGGCCGCGCCCACCCCCGAGGCGACCCCGGCCGCCAAAAAGGCGAGCCGCAGCAAAGCCAAACCTTCTTAGGAGACTGACATGACTGACAACCCGCTGCCCACCCCTGCTGAAACCCCGGCGACCCATGTTTACCCGACTCAGGAAATGCCCGCCAACCCGCTGACCGATGGCGTGGCCGGCGCCATGCCGGAGGCGACCATGCCGATGCCCGAGACCCCGGCCGCGCCGGCCGCGCCCGCCAAGAAGACGGCTAAGAAGGCTGCTAAGAAAGCTGCTCCAAAGAAGGCTGCTAAGAAGGCCGCCCCCAAGAAGGCTGCCCCTAAGAAAGCCGCGAAGAAGGCTGCCCCCAAGAAGGCCGCCAAGAAAGCCGCCCCCAAGAAGGCCGCTAAGAAGGCTGCCAAGAAGAAGAAGTAAGCCTTCGCGCTGGGCCTCGCCCACGAATTGAAAAAGGTCGCCCCGCTGAACGCTCAGCGGGGCGACCTTTTTTAGTAGTGCAGTGGCCTTTAGCTTATGGGGCTTGATACAACCCCAGCGCACTGATGAGCGTCTCCACGGGCGGCGGCACGAGG
>JAYUUW010000561.1:0-12191 GCA_043754665.1 Anaerolineales bacterium
CCGCATGAACCAACTGTTTGAAGCCTGGTCCGGTACGACTTTACCGGACAACCAGCGCTAGCCCCGGTACGACTTTACCGGACGCAACATAATGTACGCTCAGCGCTCGCTACCAATCGAACGCTGTCCTGTCACCCGGTACCCGCTCTAAAGCAACCCTTACAGCGCCAATTGCCGGCCGCGCCCGCGCACTCAGTCGTCAGCCAGCGCCAGCTTGACGACCGTGACGCCGTCGCCGCCCTCGCCCTCCAGTCCGGTCGCCTGGCTCTGGACGACGGGGCTGCTGCGCAGGTACTCGCGTACGCCCTGGCGCAGCTTGCCGGTGCCTTTGCCGTGGATGATGCGCACCCACGGCAGGCCGGCCAGATAGGCCGCGTCCAGGTGGCGTTCGAGCGCGGCCAGGCCCTCTTCGATGGTGTGGCCGCGAATGTCGAGCTCCAGCCCCGGCGAGGGGTGCAGGTTGAACTTGGAGGCCGGCTCGTCCGGGTCGGGCGCGGGGCGCAGGGCGGCCAGCACTTCGTCGTCGGGCGATCCGCGCAGGGCCACCTCATCGAGCCGGGCGCGAATGCGCATGCGGCCCACCTGCACCTCGGCCTCGGTGGCAGTGAGGGCGGTGACCACGCCGATGGAGTTGAGGTTCTTGAGCTTGACCGTATCGCCCAGGCGGATGCCGCGGCGCACCGGGGCGGCGCGGCCGGTATCAATCGGGCGGGCCATCACGGGCGCGGTGTGGGTCACCTCAGCCTCAACCAGCGCAGTGTCAATCGCGTCAAGCAGGTCGGCGGGCGTCTCGGCCTCGTCGGCGTCGGAGGCGGCGACCGACGACCGGTCGGCGCCGAGCGTGGCGGCGCGGGCCAGCTTGCGCTTCAGCTCGCTCATTTCGGTGCGCAGGGCGTCGAGCTCGCGGCCGGCGGTGTGGCGGGCCTGTTCCAGCACGGTGCGGCGCTCGTCCTCAATCTGCTCCAACCGTCGGGCCAGTTCGCGCTCGGATTCCTCGGCGTCGCGGCGGGCATTCTCGGCGCGGGTGCGCTCGGCGCGCACCTCGGTGCGGGCCTGGTGAATTTCCTCCAGCAGCCGCTCTGACTCCAAATCGGCCTGGCCGACCAGCTTCTTGGCTTCTTCAATAATGGTGGCATCGAGGCCCAGGCGCGCGGCGATGGCGAAGGCGTTGGAGCGCCCCGGCAGGCCGATGATCAGGCGGTAAGTGGGGGCCAGGGTGTCGAGGTCGAACTCCATGCTGGCGTTGCGCACGCCCGGCGTGGTGTAGGCGTAGCCCTTTAGCTCGGGGTAGTGGGTGGCCACCAGCGTGGTCGCGCCCACATCGAGCAGGTACGACAGCATGGCGCGGGCCAGGGCCGAGCCTTCGGCCGGGTCGGTGCCCGCGCCGAGCTCATCGAGAATGACCAGCGCGTGGTCGTCGGCCTGGCGCAGGATGCGGATGGTGTTGGTGATGTGGGCCGAGAAGGTCGAAAGCGACTGCTCAATCGACTGCTCGTCGCCGATGTCGGCGTAGATTTTCGGAAAGACCGACAACTCGGAGCCGGAGGCGGCCGGGATGTGCAGGCCGCACTGGGCCATGAGCGCCAGCAGGCCGACGGTCTTGAGGCTGACGGTCTTGCCGCCGGTGTTGGGGCCGGTGATGACCAGGGCGTAGGTAGCCTCGTCCAGCAGCACATCCACCGCCACGACATGCGCGGGGTTGATGAGCGGGTGGCGGGCCTGGAGCAGCTTGAGGGTCGAGCCGGGATGGCGGTGCGTGCCGGCGTCGCTCACCTCACCGTCAACCACGGCCAGTTGGTGCTTCTTAACCGGCGCTTTGGCGGGATGGAACGCGTGCAGCACCGGCTCGGTGGCGCGCAGGGTGTCGGCGTAGCGGGCCTTGGCAAAGGCCAGGTCGATCTCGGCCAGTACGTCGACCGTGCCGATGACGCGCCCGGCCTGCTGGCCCACCAGGGCCGAGAGCGCGGTCATGATGCGGCGAATTTCCTGCTGCTCAGACAGCTTAAGCTCGCGCCAGGTGTTGTTGAGTTCGACCGTGGACAGCGGCTCGATAAACACGGTCGCGCCGGAGGCCGACTGGTCGTGGACGATGCCGCGAATGCGGCCCTTGAAGTCGGCCTTGAGCGGGATGACGTAGCGGCCGTCGCGCTGGGTGATGAGGGCTTCTTGCAGGTAGGGCGCGTTCTTGGGGTCGCCCAAAATGCGCTGGAGTTTTTGCAGCAGCCGGTCGTGCGCCAGGCGCAGATCGTGGCGGATGGTGCCGAGCTCGGGCGAGGCCGAGTCGAGCACTTCGCCGCGGTCATCAAGCGTTTGGCTGATGGCCTCGACCAGGCCGGGGGTCTCCTCAATGCGGGCGGCCAGGGCGGCCAGCGTGGGAAACTGATCGGCCAGGCGCTGGAGCGTGCGCTGCATGGTGCGCCCGGCGACGAGCGTGGTCTTAACATCGAGCATTTCGGCCGGCTCGAGCACGCCGCCGATAGCGGCCGACTGGGCGTAGGCCCGCACGTCGCGCGCGCCGCCGATGGTGAGGTCGGGCTTGACGCTGAGCAGGCGGCGGGCCTCGCTGGTCTGCTGCTGGCGGCGCTGGGCCTCGCGCAATTCGGTGGTGGGTGTGAGGGCCAGCGCCAGCGCGGTGCTGGCCGAGAAGGCGGTAAATTTGCTCAACTGGCCGAGGATCTTAGCCAGTTCGAGCGTGGCGAGTGATTTGGCGTCCATAGCGGCGGTGATTGTAGCAGGAGTCGCGGGGGAGTGGAGGTCGGCGGTCAGAAGTCAGAGGTCGGAGGCGGCGTGGGCAGTCAGGGGCAGCGAAGGGATGGGGGTCTAAAGCGTATCAAGAGTTTTAGCACCGGCCGTCCCCCTGCCCGCTGACGTTGTAGCGCCCTGCCGCTTTCGCCTAATCTGTCGAGTGTCAAGTTATTTCCTGAAAGTTCAGTAGAAATTATTGGAAATAGGAGTGAGCGTCCCGGTTTCCCAACCACTGGACCATACCCGAGCAAATTAACTGTCATTCTGAGCGCAGTCGCGCAGACCCGTTACCCATGCTGCGGGCGCGCGCGAAGAATCTCACCGCTGGACGTTCTCAAACACCTGTCCATGAGCGCTTGTCCGTGAGCGCTTGGTCAGTGATCTATTGCCGATAAGGACTAGCAGTGGTTTAAGACCATGGGTGCGTGTCAGCCCTCCCTCCATGCGCCGCTTCCATTTTGCCTCTTGACAACAGAACATTTGATCTATACCGTATTCATCATGAACGCCGCCTCGTTCAACCCCAACAACGAGCTCGAACAGCTTGCGCTCTACGCCCTTTATCAGTTCGTTGCAGAATGGGCCCGCCCGCTTGCCACATCCCGCATAATCGGTTTTGGCGAGGACCCCGCGCCCCCGCGCCCGCATGACAGCAATGTCAAGCATGACAGCACCCCGCACGTCCATGACGGCAATGTCGAGAATGACAGCACCCCGCACGTCCATGACGGCAATGTCGAGAATGACAGCACCCCGCACGCGCATGACGGCAATGTCAAGCATGACAGCACCATCGCAACGCATGACGGCGATTCAGACGAGTTGTTCCTGCACCCGCACGTCCTCGCCTATCTGCGGGCCAACTCCATCGCCTTTACCGCCACCCCCATCCTTGAACTCATGCGCGCCGAAGCCCACCGCCGCTGGCAGCCGGCCCTCGCCGACCGGCTCACCCCCTCCAGCGTTGGCCGCGTGCTCACCCGCCTGCGCCTCCCGCGCACCCGCACCATGCGCGCCCGCCGCTTCAGCCTCACCCTTCCCCATCTCGCCCGCCTGCTGGCCCTCTACCCCGCCGCCCTGCCGCCCGACCTTGCGCGTGACCGCCTCGCCCGCGCCCTCCAGGCGCTCTCTCACCTGCCGCCCCAAACCTAATCACGCCTGTGCCGCCCAGGTGATGAGGGCCCGCAGTACGGCTGTATCTGTTGACAAGGAATAGCGGCAGGCAGGCGAGGGGCGCGTACAGGGCGTCGTTAAACGAGCATGGTCTGACCGGCCTCACCCCGCCGGCGCGAGGGTGAGAGAGCCAAGCGGCGCGACCTCGGCGGCCTGGTGGTTGACCAACTCGGCCAGGCGCGTGACGGCCTGCGGATACTGCGCGCTGTGCATGAACATCCGCGTCAAGGGGCCAGACAGGAAGCGCGGCAATTTGTAGATGCTGCCCGCGATCGTCACATGCAGGTGGGTGCTCCGGCCGTCGGCGCTGGGCGTCAGGCGCTGGGTCATGGTGAAATACATTTTGGCGCCCCCGCCTTGCGTCACGGTGACGTAGTCGAACGGCTTCCAGTCGAGCACGGTTTCAACTACATGCTCGTCCTTGCCATGGGCGCAATGGTTGCGCGCGCCGGGGCCGGTGCGGCCGTTGGGCCGGTCTTCGCTGGACCAGCGCGTGCCGGTCATCCACTGGCCCCGTCGGGTGGGATCGTTCATCCAATCCCACACCACGGCGGGCGGCGCGGCGAAGTCCTGCTCAATGATCATCGCCGCCTCGGCGTCTTCGACGACGACCCGGCGGGCGGCGGCCGTGGCGGTGTAGCGGGCGCGCAGGTCGAGGCTGTAGGTCATCACCTCGCCCAAGTGCTCGTAGCTTTCGGTGTGGGCGCTCAGCTCACGCGGGTCACACGGGACGACAAGGTGGTCGAGCACGGGGCCGGTGAAGAGAGCGTAGGCCTGCCAGCTGGTGCGCTCGCTGACGTGGTTCTTGAGCAGGCGGTGGACCAGGTTGACATCGGAGCCGACCAGCTCGGCGATGCCGGCGATGTTCTGGAGCATGTAGTCGCCGTGGTGGGTGATGAACTTGAGATCGAGGCTGGGGATGGCGCTGCAAGCGCGGCAGGTGCAGGTGGTGCGGCGGCGCACGGCCTCGACCCGGTCGCGGAAGGCGGTGTAGGTCGCTTCGACCAACTCCAGCAGGGTTTCGCCCCGGCCCACCTGGGCCTCGGGCACGTAGGCAAACACGGCGTCACCTTCGAGCTTGCCGATGGTGAGCAGCGACCGCAGGCGGCCGACGATCGTTTCGAGCAGGTCGGTGAGGATGCCCTGAGCGTGGTCGAGCTCCACGCCGGCCAGGTAGGCGGTGTAGCCGGAGATGTCGGCCAAAACCAGATAACCGTGCTGGGCTTGCTGGGCCATGGGGCCTCCACGCGGTGCGCGCCTGTCAATCCGACGTTATGGGGCTAGTTTATTACTTTTTGGGCCGGGCCGCCACATCAGAAAGTGCTCAGTTGGTGCTCAGGTTGCGGGGGAAAGCGGGGGACTCAGGGGCGGTTGGGGCGAGGGCCCAAAGGGTCCAAGGAGTTTTAGCGCCGGCCGGGGAGATGGCGGGCGGCGGGTTGGTCGCTGGCGGAGGCGGCGACATCGGAATGGGGTGTGAGGCGACCGTTGGTTGGTCGCCCTCATCCCCGGCCTCATCCCGCGCTGAGTACAGCGGCAGCGGGGAAGGGTGACTGTGTGATGAAGTTATGCGGGGAGAGCCGTGGTGCGTTTTGGAATGAGGTGGCCGAGGCGGGCGCTGCGGTGGCGGACCTTTTTCTTAGCGAAGCATCACTTTCTCTTTTCTCTCCGGCCGTCACGCAGCGGACGCGAGGGCGCGGCGTTAAAAACAGGCCCGCTTTCAGCCATTCAACTGCCGGTTGCGCCGGGTGGGGAAACCGCATTCAATTAACGCTTGGTTGCCAGGCGGCCCAAGGCAGCGCATAGTGGGGCCATATCCGACCTACAGGAGCAGGTGACATGATCAATGCCCAGCGCACAGGCGCCTACATTTCCGGACGGCGGAAGGCGCAGGATTGGACCCAGCAGGACCTAGCCCAGCGCCTACAGATCACCCACCAGGCGGTCTCGCAATGGGAGAAGGGCGCGGCGTTCCCCGACGTAGCGCTGCTGCCGCAGTTGGCGCGGACCTTGGGCGTCAGTGTGGATGACTTGCTGAACGGCGGGCCCCTGCCGCCCACCCGCGGCGTGACCCGCGGCGCTATCGTGGAAGAACTGGCCCGGGGCGCACCCGGCGCCGTCGCAGACCTGGTGCGCAACCATCCCGAAGGAGTAGACCGCATGCTAGAAGCTGCACCGCTCGCCAAGCCAAGCCAGATGAACGCCGTGGTCGCCCACCTGGCCGGGTTCAGTTTTACCCTGGAGCAGTTGATCAGCCTGGCGCCGTTTGTCAGCCAGGACGCGCTGGAGGCGGCCCTGACAGCGGCCCGGCTGGAGCCAGTGGCCGGCGCGCGGCTGGCTGACCTGGCGCCGCATCTCGGCCAGCGCGCCCTCGACCAGTGGGTGCAGCACATTGCCCCCGGCACGCTCACCATCCACGAGTTGAAAAAACTCGCGCCGTTTCTAGGCAGCGACACGCTGAACGCCCTGGTGCGCGACCGGCTGTCCGGCGAAGCGCCGGTCGCGCCGGAGCACCTGGCCGGCCTGGCGCCGTTCTTGGGAGAAGCGGGCGTCAGCGAACTGCTGCGGCGCTTGCCGGCCGGCCCGCTGCCCTTGGACTACATCCGCCAGTTGGCGCCATTCACCAGCTCAACCGATCTGGAGCGGCTGATCGCGCAGCAGCCGGACCCGGCGAGCCTGAGCGACTATCTGCACGAGCTGGCGCCGTTTCTGGCGCCAGCCCACCTAAAGCGCTTGTTGCTGCAAGTGAAGGACCGGCTGAGCGCGCAGACGCTGGTGGAACTGGCGCCATTCCTGGATCAGGAAACGCTGGACGAGATCTTCCGGCAGGGGCTCGGCCCGGCGCGCCGCCCGGCCGAGTAAGCGGCCCATGCCCGCCGCCGAGCGCCTGCTGCGCACCTTCGCCACCCCCAGCGTGACGACCGGGATGCACCCGACCGAGATCAAGCGCGATGCCTTTGCGCGGACCGGCGGCCGGCCCTACCGCGAATGGCAGCAGGCGTGGGCCGGCGGCCCGGTGGCCGATGGGCTGCGCCGCCCGCCCGCCGCCCGGCGCAGCCCGTTCCTGATCGTCGAGCGGTCTTGCAGCGCAACGGCCCGGTCATTTCAATCCTGGCCCAGCAGGTCACCGCCCGCCGGCCCGTTAGCCGCGCCCCCCGCCCGCCTGCCTGCCCTTTCTCACCTCCCACCTCTCACCTCTCTGCGCTTCCCTTTAGACCCCCTAGACCCTTCCGACCTCTGACCTCCGTCTTCCCCCGCCTGCCCTTTCTCACCTCACACCTCCCACCTCTCTGCCCTTCCCTTTAGACCCGCTAGTCCCTTCCGACCTCTGACCTCCGACCTCCGCCTTTTCCCGCCCCTTTACGACTCTCCCCCCGGTCGGGTATAATTCCGCCTCACTCTGACTCGACCCGCGCGCGGGCCGCCGGCCAATGCCGTCGCCTCGCCGCCGGGTGACCTGCCAAAGGAGGGCAGACGTCAATGCCACTTCCACCCGTTCAAAAGCTGCAAGTCATCACCGATTACAAGGTGCACGACAGCGACACCGGTTCGCCCGAAGTGCAAGTCGCGCTGCTCACCAATCGCATCACCCAGCTGACCGACCACCTGCGGACTCACAAAGGCGATGAGTCCTCGCGGCGCGGCCTGCTCAAAATGGTCGGCCAGCGCCGGCGCCTGCTCGCCTACCTGAGCTCGCGCGACCCCAAGCGCTACGAAGCCCTGACCGATCGTTTGGGGCTGCGCCGCCGCTAACGCGACGCACTAAACGCGTAGATGGGCCGAGCCCATCTACGCGTTTCATTTTTTGCCGGCCGGCAAGCCCCGGTTGGGAATTGGAGAGTGTTGGGCAAGCCCGCGCTTGCCCAGCAGCTTCCAGTCCCTAACCTCCTTGCCCCCGGCTTTGCGGCGCCCACCCCTGGGCGCCCCGGCCTGGAGGATACCAATGCCCGAACCCAAGCAATTTAGCACCACCATCGGCGGCCAAACCGTCACGCTCGAGACCGGCAAACTCGCCAATCTCGCCGGCGGCTCCGTCACCATCCGCGTCGGCGACACCCTGCTGCTGGCCGCCGCCACCATGTCGCGCGACCCGCGCCTGGGTATCGACTTCTTCCCGCTCAGCGTCGACTACGAAGAGCGCCTGTACGCCGCCGGCCGCATCCCCGGCTCGTTCTTCCGGCGCGAGGGCCGCCCCAGCGAGGGCGCCATCCTCACCTCCCGCCTGATCGACCGGCCCCTGCGCCCGCTCTTCCCCGACGACCTGCACAACGACGTGCAGATCATCGTCACCGCCCTGTCGGTCGACCAGGAAGAGCAGCCCGACGTGCTGGCCATCACCGCCGCCTCGGCCGCGCTGTCGCTCTCGGACGCCCCCTTCGGCAAGCCCGGCTACGACGGCCCGGTGGCCGCCGTGCGCGTCGGCCTGATCGACGGTGAGTTCGTCGCCAACCCCAGCTTCTCGGCCATGGAGCACTCCACCCTCGACCTGCGGCTGGCCGGCACGCGCGACGCCATCGTCATGGTCGAGTGCGGCGCCGAAGAAATCCCCGAAGACGTCATGGTGCAGGCCCTGCAGTACGGCCACAAGGCCCTGCAGCCCCTGATCGACCTGCAAGAGCAAATGGTCGCCGCCGCCGGCAAGCCCGTCGCCAGCTACCAGCGCTTCGTGCACGACCCGGCCCTGGTGGCCGCCCTGACCGCTAAAGTGGGCGACCGCATGGCCGCCGCCTTGGCCGGCGCCAACAAGACCGAGCGCAAAGAAGGCGTGGCCGCCCTCGCGGCCGAAATCCTGGCCGACTACGCCGGCGACACCGCCGTGCTGCCCGCCAGCATTAAGGCCATCCTGCACGACATCGAAAAAGACGTTGTGCGCGCCCGCATCATCAAAGACGGCATCCGGCCCGACGGCCGCGGCCTGCGCGAGATTCGCCCGCTGGCGGCCGAAGTGGCCATCAGCCCGCGCGCCCACGGCTCCGGCCTGTTCACCCGCGGCGAAACGCAGGTGCTCACCCTGGCCACGCTCGGCACCCCGCGCGAAGCCCAGGAACTGGACACCCTCTCGCCCGAAAACGAGAAGCGCTACCTGCACCACTACAACTTCCCGCCCTACTCGGTCGGTGAGACCCGCCCCATGCGCGGCTCCTCCCGCCGCGAGATCGGCCACGGCGCGCTGGCCGAGCGGGCGCTCATCCCCGTGCTCCCCAGCAAGGATGAGTTCCCCTACGTCCTGCGCCTGGTGTCCGAAGCCCTGTCGTCCAACGGCTCGACCTCCATGGCCTCCGTGTGCGGCAGCACCCTGGCGCTGATGGATGCCGGCGTGCCGATCAAGGCGCCGGTGGCCGGCATCGCCATGGGCCTCATTAAAGACGCCAACGGCTACGCCGTGCTGACCGACATCCAGGGCCTCGAAGATCACCTGGGCGATATGGACTTCAAGGTCGCCGGCACCGCCGTCGGCATCACCGCCCTGCAAATGGATATCAAGATCAAGGGGCTGACGCCTGAAATCCTCCAGCAGGCGCTGGAGCAGGCCCGCGAAGCGCGCGGCCAGGTGCTGGACCTCATCGCCAGCGTGCTGCCCGCGCCGCGGCCCGACCTCTCGCCCTACGCCCCGCGCCTGACCATCATCAAGATCGACCCGAGCAAGATCGGCGCCATCATCGGGCCGGGCGGCAAGGTCATCCGCAAGATTCAGGAAGAAACCGGCGTCAAGATCGACATCGAAGATGACGGCACGGTCTTCATCGCCGCCAGCGACGGCCCCGCCGCCGCCCGCGCGCGCGAGATGATCATCGGCCTGACCGAGAGCGCCCGCGTCGGCCAGATTTACACCGGCAAGGTCGTGCGCGTGACCGACTTCGGCGCCTTCATCGAAATCCTGCCCGGCACCGACGGCATGGTGCACATCTCGCAGCTCGCCTCCGAGCGCGTCAACAAGGTCGAAGACGTGGCCCGCGTCGGCGACGAGCTGACCGTCATGGTCACCAACATCGACGAAGGCGGCAAGATCCGCCTGAGCCGCCAGGCCGTGCTCGAAGGCTGGACAGCCGAAGAAGCCCTGGAGCGTGACCGCAAGCCCTCGGGCGGCGGTGGCCGGCCCAGCGGCGGCGATCGCGGCCGCGACGGCGGCGACCGGGGGCGTGGTCCCCGGCGCTAAGCGCCACCCAGGCGGCGTTCTGCGCCGCACGCAATCCCCTGCACCCTCCGGGCGGGTGGACGGCCTCGGCCGCCCGCCCGCCCGCATTATTTGCCCGCCCCGCCGGCGCGGCCAAGAAGTTATAGGTCGATTCGACACTTTCGCGTACAATCGACTCTAGTCCACGTGCGCTCTGCGCGGGCCGAGGCCTCTATGACCCCCCTTCCCCCATCCGAACCGCCGTCGTCTAACCTGCCCGTCGTGGCCCCGCCGTCGGTGGTGGCGGCCCCGTCGCCCCGCTGGGGCGTGCTCACCAAGTTCCTGGTGGCGCTGGTGCTGTTCGTGCTGCTGGGCGCGGTGCTGGTCCGCTTTCAAGAGATGATCGCGCCGCTGGTGCTGGCCGTCATCCTGGCCTATCTGCTCAAGCCGGTCGTGGCCGCCATCACCGCCCGCACGCGCCTGTCGTGGAGCGCGGCGGCGGCCCTGGTGTATGTCGGCCTGCTGGTCATCATTGTCACCCTGCTCACCGTGGCCGGCATCGCCCTGGTGCAGCAAGTGCAGGGCCTCTACGCGGCCGTGGCCGATATCGCCGCTGACCCGGTCACGCGGCTCGATGCCATCCTCAGCAAACCCTTCACGCTCGGCCCGTTCGTCTTCGACCTGTCGCAGCCGTTTAGCCTCGGCCCGTTCGGCCCGTTCCAGGTGCCCGACCTCGGCTCAGGCGCGTGGCAGCCGCTGATCGAGCAGGCCCTGGCTGTCATTCAGCCGGCGCTCAACCGCACCGGCGTGCTGGTGGGCAGCCTGGCCTCCGGCACCGCTACCAGCCTGGGCTGGGTGCTGTTCATCCTGGTCGTGTCGTACTACCTGCTCAACGATGTGCGCAACATCGGCGTCTCGATTGAACGGCTGGTGCCGGATGAGTACGCCTACGATGTGCGCCGGTTGGTCAACGAGCTCGGCCCGATTTGGAACGCCTTCCTGCGCGGACAGATCACGCTCGGCATCACCATGGGCGTGCTCATCGGCGTGACCATGGCGCTCCTGGGCGTGCGCTATGCCGTGGTGCTCGGGCTGCTGGGCGGCCTGCTGGAGTTCATCCCTGTCATCGGCCCGGTCATCGCCGGCGGCACGGCGCTCATCATCGCGCTCTTCCAGCCCGACAACTGGCTGAACCTCAACCCCATCACCTTCGCGCTGGTGGTGCTGGGCGCGTCGATCCTCCTGCAGCAGATCGAAAACAACTTCCTGGTGCCGCGCATCTTGGGCGGCAGCCTGAACCTGCACGCCGTCGTCATCCTGGTGGGGGCCGTCGTCGCCGCCAGCCTGGCCGGCATCATCGGTCTGCTGCTCTCGGCCCCCATGCTGGCCACCCTGCGCCTATTCGGCCGCTACATCTACTGCAAGCTGTTCGACCTCGACCCGTGGCCCGACCCGCCCGCGCTGACCCGCGCCGCCCCCGAGCGCAAGTGGGCGCGCTGGGTGCGCCAGCGCCTGTCGGGTCTGTTCGCCCGGCGGCAGCCGTAGGGGCGGGCCATGCTCCGCCCGCTGCGCAACTTCTGGCTCAACCTGCGCCGCCGTCTGCGCCCGCGTCCGGCGACTGGGCCCGTGCCCGCCAGCGCCCCCCGGCCCGCGCCGCTCGGCCCGCCGCGCGTGGACTTTTCGTATACCATCTTCTGGACCAAGCAAGTGCGGCAGTGGGACGCCGCCCGCCAGGCGGCCGTGACCGCCGCGCTGCGCCCGGTGCTGGCCCAACCTGGCTTTGAAGCCAACGACTACGCGCGCCGCTACACCGTGAGCGGCCTGGATGACCAGGCCCACGCCGGCGCGAGCCTGCTCGCCCTGCACAAAGTTCTGCGCGCCTTTACCGACGCGCCCACCAAGGAGAGTTAATTATGGCCGCTGAAGATCCCAACATCCCCACCGACATCATCGCTGAGACCCAGAACTACATCGTGTGGAGCGCCGATGAGCCGGATGGCGAGTTGACGTTCAACGTGGAACTGGGGAGTGTGACCCTGCACTTCTTCAAAGAGGAATGGGACGAGTTTCTGAGCCTGGTGCGCGCCGTGCCGGCCGAGGGCGCGGCCAAGCCGAAGGGCAAGCCCAACTAGGCCCACGCCCTGCCCGCGATGTTTGCCAA
>JAYUUW010000562.1:0-3119 GCA_043754665.1 Anaerolineales bacterium
CGCGCTGGCCCAAAGGCGGCAGGCGTGGCCCAGCGCTCACGCCCACTATCAGGCCCTCATCAATCGCCTGACGACCACCGGCCCGCAGATTGCGCTGGCCGAGGCCCAATGGCGGCATGGTGAAATGCTGGCCGCCCAAGACGCGCCTGAGGCCGAAGCGGTGCTGACCCAAGCCGTTCAGACCACCGAGCGCTACGGTCAGCGCCGCGTGGCCTGGCGCGCCTGGCACGCCCTGGCCGGGTGGCAGGCCGCGCACGGGCAGCCAGCGGCCGGCGCGTGGGCCCACGCCCGCGACCACCTCAGCTTCATCATCGACGGCTTAACCGAGCCGGACACGCGCGCGAGCTTTCTTAACTTGCCAGACGTGCGGGCGGTGCTACACTCCCCGCCATAGGATGCCAGCATGAAATGCCCTAACTGCCAGACCGACAACCCGCCGAACGCCAAGTTCTGCTTCAACTGCGGCCACGCCCTGGGGCGGCGCTGCGCCAACTGCCAGTCGGAGCTGCCGGCGGGGGCGCGCTTCTGCCCCAACTGCGGCCAGCCGGTCGAGGCCCGCACCGAGACCGACGATGAGCGCCTGACGCGCATCAAGGCCCAAACACCGCCCGAGCTGGCCGCCAAAATGCGCGCCGCGCACCTGGCCGGTGAGCGCAAAGTCGTCACCGCCCTCTTCTTAGATGTGGTTGGCTCCACCGCGCTGGGCGAGCGCATGGACCCGGAAGACTGGACCCAGATCATGAACCGGGCCTTCGAGCTGCTCTCGCCCATCATCGAAAGTCGCGAGAGGCCCGAGCCAGGCGAGAAAGGCGAGAAGAGTTACGAGGGCACCATCGCGCGCCTTTTGGGCGACGCAATGCTGGCCTTCTTCGGCGCGCCGGTGGCCCACGAAGACGACCCGGTGCGCGCCGTGCACGCCTCACTCGATATGCTGGAGGCCGTGCGCAAATACGCGGTCGAGGTCCAGGCCAAGTATGGCATTCCGTTTGAGGTGCGCATCGGCCTGAACACCGGCCCGGTGGTGGTGGGCGACGTGGGCAGCGACCTGAAGTTTGAGTACACCGCCATGGGCGATGCCGTGAACCTGGCCGCCCGCATGCAGTCGGCGGCGCGGCCCATGACCGTGCTGATCTCCGAGTACACCTACCGCTTCGTGGCCCCGGTGTTTGACTGCATCGACCTGGGCGAGATCGAAGTCAAAGGTAAGCGCGAGCCGGTGCGGGTATACGAAGTGCAGGGGGTCAAGGCACAGCCGGGCCGCCTGCGCGGGCTGGCCGGCCTCGAAAGCCCCATGGTCGGCCGCGACGGCGAGTTGGCGACGCTGGTGCAGTTGAGCGCCGCCGTGCACGCCGGGCTGGGGCGCGCGGCGGTGGTGGTGGGCGAGCCGGGCCTGGGCAAAAGCCGCCTGATTGCCGAGTGGAAGGCCGCCTCGCAGGCGGCAGCCCACAACGGGCCGGCCGCGCTATGGGCCGAGGGGCGCTGCCTCTCTTACGGCCATGTGCTGCCCTACCATCTGCTGATCGACCTGTTGCGGGCGCTCATCGGCGTGCCGGCCACCGCCGGCAACCTGGAAGAGCGCGCCGCGCTCGAAGCGTTGGTCGAGCGCGTCAGCGGCCCGGCCGCCATGGAAGTCTTCCCCTACCTGGGCCACCTGCTCTCGCTGCCGCTCGAAGGCGAGGCGGCCGAGCGCGTGAACCTGCTCGACGCCCAGGCGCTGCAAAACCAATACCTGGCCGCGCTGCGCCAACTGCTGCTGGGGCTGGCCCGCCGCCAGCCGCTCATGATCGTGCTCGACGACATTCACTGGGCCGACCCGTCCTCCACCGACCTGCTGATCAAGCTGCTGCCGCTGCTGGCCGAGGCGCCCCTGCTGCTGTGCCTGGTCACCCGGCCCGACCGCGAGGCGCACGGCTGGCGGCTGGTGACGGCCGCGCGCGAGAAGCTGGGCGCGGGCCTGACCGAGCTGAACCTCAACCCGCTCAACGACGCCGACAGCCGCCAGTTGGTCTCGAACCTGCTGGAGATCGAAGCCCTGCCCGACAATATTCGCACGCTGATTTTACAAAAGGCGGAGGGCAACCCCTTCTTCGTAGAAGAGGTCATCCGCATGCTCATCGACCGGGGCGCGATCTACCGGCAAGACGGCAGTTGGGCCGCCGGCAAAGAAATCAACACAGTCGAAATCCCCGACAACCTCCAGGGCCTGCTGCTGGCCCGCATCGACCGGCTGCCGGAGGACGTGAAGCGCACCCTGCGCGTGGCGTCCGTCATCGCCGTCATCGGCCGGCAGTTCTCGGTGCGCGTGCTCGAGCAAGTGCTAGAGCGTCTGCGCTAGGCGCTGCCCCCGCCCAGGTCCGTAGTGTCGCTCAGGAGAGTATTGTTATGTGGCGCATTTCGCGCGTTTGGTCTTGGCTGAGCCTCGTGCTGGTGCTGCTCACCCTGTTGCCCGCCGGCCCTGTGGCCTCCGCGCCGGCCGCGCCCCCTGACCCTTTGGCTCAACTCACGGCCGCCACGGGCGGCGCGCTGCGCGTCGGCTATCACACCGCCACCGGGCAGGTCAGCTTTCTTGCCACCGCGCCGGGCCGGCCCTGGCACGCCGCCGGCCTAACGGCCCAAGCCTCGGCCGCCAGCCGCGCCGAGAGCGCCGCCCGCCAGTTCCTCACCGAGTACGGCGCGCTGTTCGGGCTGGACGCCAACCCCGGCCTGAGCGTGCTGCGCACGGTGCACCGCGCCGATGGCCGCTCGTATGTGCGCTTGCAGCAGCAGTACGCGGGCGTGCCGGTCTTCGGCGGCGAGTTGATCGTGCAGCTCGACGCCGCCCAGGCGGTGGAGGCCGTCATCGGCGAGGCGCTGCCCAATCTGGCGCTGGCCACCACCCCGGCCATCAGCGCCGCCGCTGCCGTGAAGACCGCGCTGGCCGCCACCGGCCGCGCGCACGGCCTGCCGGTCGGCGCGCTGCAAGCCGGCCCCGCCGCTTTGTGGATTTACAACCCCAGCCTCACCGAGCCCAACGGCGGTCCCACCCGGCTGGTGTGGCGCGTGGAGGTCACGCCCGTGGCGCTGGCCCCCATCCGCGAGCTGGTACTGGTGGACGCCCAGCGCGGCGGCGTGGCGCTGGC
>JAYUUW010000563.1:0-3342 GCA_043754665.1 Anaerolineales bacterium
ATCTCCTCGGCCGGGCAGGGCTGCATGGCGGCGATTTCGGTGGAGCGCTACTTGGAGATGCTGCACGACGTGCCGGGCGTGAACGGGCACAAGTAGGGCCGGGGATGCTACGCTAGGGATGCTCCGCGAGGGGACTCGGAAAACGATAGGGCAAAAACAGCGGGCCGGTGCACATATGTGGCCGGCCCGCTGTTGGTTTGTGGATGAGGGGGCTCGATTTATGACTATCAAACCAATAGTATGGCTTTGATCGTCTCACTAATGGCATTAGCGGGATGTACGCTTCCGGTTGGCATGCCGGCTACCCAGACAGCGCCGCCGCCTACAACCGTAACGCTAGACATTGGGCCACCTTCAGCTACAACTCAGGTTATTTTCCCCACCGTTAGCTCCACGCTAGTTCCTACAAGTACCCCTCACCCGACAGCCACGTCTGCACCGAACCTATTGACCCGGTGTGCCACTGACGTCCCCCTCGCGAGCGGCAACCTGATGCGAGGCGGAGTCTTGATTTACCGCTTTGGACCAGACGGCTGGGCGATATCAAAGGCTGATACTGAACCAGGCATGATTGCCAGTGTCCCAACCGCTGAATTCGAAGTATCGCCCTACACCGGCACGTTGGTTTGGGGCTTTTGGGGATCACAAATCAACGTCCACTTTGAGAACGGTGAGCAACGGCAGTTCGCCGCCGACCCGGACTGGGGTCCGTTTCGGCAATGGTTGACCAATGATCGCATCATCCTAGACGTGGCCAATCCCGTCCGCTATCAGGTCGATGAACCATTCCCCGCCATCGAGTCGATTTATATCCTAGACATGATGACAGGCCAGGCTGTCAGTCAAACCATCGCTCTGGGCGATCAGTTCACAATGTACTTGGTAGGCGCTCTCCACGATTGGCGCCCCGTTCCGGTCTATGATCCGAATACCGCCACTAAGGCCATCTATGCCAGGCGTCAAACCAGCGGCCTGGAGTGGCTTACGATGTGGGATTTGTCGGCGGACAAGGAGTTATGGTCAAAGTACTGGGGGCAAGAGATCCGTTACGCTCATTTCGCCTGGGACTACACCGGCCAGCGGGCGGCCATTGTCTCGTCAATTGAGGGCGAGACTATCAGGGATGGCCGCCTGGAATTGCTGTTGGTTTCCATCGACGGCAGCTCTGTGCGCCTCACCCATTTGGCCGAGACCAACCTGCCGCAACACTATTCTATTATTTCACCTACGTGGTCGCCCGATGGATCACGGATTGCCTTCATCCTGTCGAATGCTATCTCATTTGTTGACGCTGGCTACACAAGCACAGTGGTTGTAGTGGAGGTCGCAACCGGCCTTGTGACGGACTATTGCACGCGTCCCGTCCAATGGCTGCGGGGTTTGGTCTGGTCACCAGACAGTACGCAACTAGCGTTTATCGTCGAGAAAAACCAGCTCACAGTGCTCGATGTTGAGCAGGCGGAGTTGCAACTCGTCTATCAAATCCCCACCAACAATACTGCGGCCGTGAAAGGTTGGGTTGCCGAACTACCATAAGTTGTGCGGCATCAGCCCCCCCGCCACCAGCGCTCGCAAATACCCTTCCGCCGCCTGCACGGCGCGGCCCCGGTGGCTAATCGTGTTCTTCACATTCTCCGGCAGCTCGGCCATCGTGAGGCCTCGGTCGGGTAGCAGGAAGATCGGGTCGTAGCCAAAGCCGTTGCTGCCACGCTCGGCGGGGGCGATCTCGCCCAGGCACTCTCCCTCAAACTCGGTCAGGCTTAGCCCCCCACCCGGCTGCGGCACGGCCACACAGATGACGCACACAAAGCGCGCCCGCCACGGGCGCGGGAACTGGCGCACTTCGTGCAGGAGCTTGCGGCGGCGGTCGGCGTCGCTGGCGCCGGGGCCGGCGTAGCGGGCCGAATAGAGGCCGGGGCGGCCGTCGAGCGCCGCCACCTCGATGCCCGAGTCGTCGCCGAGCGCGATCAGGCCCGTGGCCTCGGCCAGCGCCTGGGCCTTCAGGCGGGCGTTGGCGGCGTAGGTCAGGCCGGTTTCTTCCACATCCAGGTCAAGGCCCAGGTCGCCGGGCAGCACCAATTCGGCCCCCAGGTTAGGCAGCAGGGCCAGATATTCACGGCGCTTGCCGGGGTTCTGCGTGGCGAGCACCAGGCGGAGGAGTTGGTTGTCAGACATGATAGCTATTCGCAGTCGTCCTGGGCGTACATTTGGCGGCTTCCGGGCTGGAAGCGCCAGATATGGGGGGTTACTCGCACATAATTTCTGTATTATGTCAACGATTTTTGGCGAATTCTTGACTAATTAAATCTTAGCATGCTATAATCTCGAAGTCTGACCCCAAAACCACTCAATGAGTAGCCCTCTGACGAAACTAGCCAGCCGTGTTCTGCGGCTAAACGTGGGTTTTCTTCTTAAAGAAGGCTTTGGCTATACCCGCGACTTTCCCTTTGAGGAGCCGCAGGTCGCCGTCGCCGACGACCTGACCGTCGCCGATTTGCGCGGCCACATGAGCCTCAGCCGCACGCCCCAGGGATTATATGCGCAGGGGCTGCTGCGGGCAACGGTGGCCCAGGTGTGCGCCCGCTGCCTGATCGACATTCACCAGCCCGTTCAGAGTCGCCTGGGCGAATTGTTCCACTATCCGCCCGAAAACGCCCCCCCCGACAGCCTGCTCGTCAGCGACGACCACTATATCGACCTCGCCCCCGTCGTGCGAGACGAGTTCATTCTCTCGATCCCCCTGCAGCCGCTCTGCCGCCCCGACTGCAAGGGGCTGTGTCCGCAGTGCGGCGCCAACTGGAACGACGGTCCGTGCGATTGCCCCTCGGAGGCGACCGACCCACGCTGGGCCGGGCTGGCGGACCTGCTAGATGACAAGGAGCCACCCGCCAATTAGCCGTTCGTACTTCGGCCCCGACTAACCGCGCGGCCTCCGCGCTCATGGAACGTGCCAACCGCCGTCCGCTGCAGAGAGAGGGTGTGTGGGATGAAGTATACAGATGACTCCGGTAAAGATGCCGAAACCTTGGCCATTTTGATGGACAAGGCCTACGCCCAGGGCTATTTGCTGACTGATGACATTATCGAGGCCTTCCCCAAGGCTGAGGAAGCGAATGAGCAGCTCGAAGAGCTGTTCTCGTTTCTGCACGGCGCCAACATTGATGTCTACGAAGACAAGACCGAGGTGCCGGTCAAGCCCAAGGCCAAGCCGCGCCGCCCCGAAGAAGAAGATTTCGACCTCAGCACCATCTCGACCGACGACACCGTGGGCCTGTACCTGAAAGAAATGGCCCGCGTGCCCCTGCTGACCACCGAGCAGGAAGTGGACCTGGCCAAGCGCGT
>JAYUUW010000564.1:0-1960 GCA_043754665.1 Anaerolineales bacterium
AAGAGTCGGTCACGGCCCATTTACCCAAGGGCGTCCTGGGCCATCGCCGCTCCGCTAGCCCCAGCGCCCACCCAAATTAGCGGAAACTAGAATCAGATAAGTTGTCTCAAGGACCCGCCCTGCGGTGAGCCGGACCGCTGACGTTGATGGGCGCATCGTCGTACTCGCCGCGCCCGCCCCAACGCAAACGGCCCGGCGATGAAGCGCAACAAAACGCCTCATCGCCGGGCCGTTCTGCCTTATTGCGCTACGGCGCGCCTCAGCGGGCCGTCAGCCGCTGGGCGTGCGCTTCCAATTGGGCGTAACCGTCCTCGCCCAGCGCCAGCTTCGTTTCCACATCGAATAGCGCATACACCGGGATCAGCGCGCCGTCGTCCCGCGCGCGGCTGCAATCGCCGCCGGCCGTGTAAATCTCGCTGCCTTCCACCAGCACCACGTGGCCGCCATCCAGCCCCAGCGGGTGCAGCGCGCAGTAGAAGGGCTTAAAGCGCCAGGGGTGTTCGCCCGCCGCCATGCCCGTCGCTTGCAGCGCGCACAGCCGGTCGGCTGTGAGGAAGATGCAGGTCGTGCCGGCCGGGTGGGTGGGGTCATCCACCACCGCCGTGCCGGTGGCGTTGCCGGCCGCCGGCCAATCGGCGTCCAGCTCGTCGGTGCCGTCAAACCACAGGGCCGGGTCGCGCCGTTCGGGCGGCAGGTGCGGCTTAATCAATTCTTGGTGCGCCAGCAGGTCGGCTACCTGCCGGGTGTGAATCCACACGCCGCCGCTGCAGCAAAAGCTTTGGCACTCCTCCAGCTCGCAGCGGCGCAGCGCCCGCGTCTCGAGCAGCACGGGGCTTACCGGCCAGCCGTTGATGATCAGTGGGTCGGCCTCGTCTGCGGTGGTGCTGTTGTCGGTCATGGTCTTGGTCTCCATCCCCTCTTGTCGTTAGCGGGAGTGTAGCACTCCCTTGCTCGCTGGCAAGATACAAGTTGCCTAACGCTGCCACCGATAAACCCACACTGCGCTGGCCCCGGTCGCGGCGCACTTGCGGGTAAAATAGTCGCAGGGCTGTGAGGCTCACCATGACTCTGACCAGTTTGATCTTTGACCTCGGCAACACCCTCATCTACACCCCCCAGGCGCTCAGTTGGGCGCAGACCTACGACCGCATGCGCGGCGACCTGCTGGCCTACTTGCAGGCCGCCGGTTACGCCCTGAACCCGGCCGACTTTCACACCCGCTTCGGCGCGCAAATGCGGGCCTACGACGAACAGCGCCAAGCCGATTGGGTCGAGTACACCACCACCTACATGCTCGGCGCCACGCTGGCCGAACTGGGCCTGCCCGCGCCTACGCCCGAGGTCGCGGCCCTGGCGCTGGCCGCCTACTACCGCCACTCCGAGTCGCTCTGGCAGCCGGTGCCGCAGTTGCACGCCACGGTGCAAGCGCTGGCCGCGCAGGGCTACCGGCTGGGCCTGCTTTCCAACGCCGGCGACGCCGCCAACGTGCAGCGCCTCATCGACGCCTATGACCTGCGCCGCTACTTTGACCCGATTGTCGTCTCCGCCGCCGTGGGCCTGCGCAAGCCCAACCCGGCCGTGTTCGAGCTGGTGCGCGCCGCCTGGGGCGTGCGGGCCGCCGAGTGTCTGATGATCGGCGACACGCTCGGCGCCGACATCCTCGGCGCGCAGTTGGCCGGCATGCGGAATGTGTGGGTCACCAACCACGCCGCGCACCCCGCCAACGTCGCCCATCGCGGCCACATCATCCCCGAGGCCGAAATCCCCGGCCTCGCCGACCTGCCCGCGCTGCTGGCCGCCTGGCAGGCCGTGGCATAGAGTTGCCCGCTCGCCGGTCAGTCGCAGCTGTTGTCATAGAGCCGACGAAAAAACGCAGCACGAGGGCCGGCCCCGCCGGCCCGCAGTGCTGCGATTTTCGTAGCGGGTCTGATTCTAGTTTCCGCTAAAAAGTAGAAGCATC
>JAYUUW010000565.1:0-2606 GCA_043754665.1 Anaerolineales bacterium
AGCGGGGAGCCACGCGACCCCACGGCCCCGGCATAGGTGGCATAGGCCGCCAGCGCCAGCGGATTGGAGATGCCGCCGATGTCTTCCAGCCCCAGGCGCGCGGCGGCATCGGGCGACCACGCCCCGGCCGCGTTGTCGATGCGCAGCGGGCCGGGCTGCGCTTGCAGGTAGGCCACGACGGCCGGGTGATCAAAGCCCAGCGTCGGGTCGTGGCGATCCACCTCCACCCATGCGCCCAGGCCAATGAGGTCAGCCGCCACCAGCGCGGCCAGCAGCGCGGGCGCATATCGCCAGCGGCGGGCGCGAACGAGGGTTAGGGCCAACGCCAGCAGCAGCGCCGCCACGCCCAGGCCCGCCCACAACGCCGCCGCATGGGCCGGGTGATCCGGCACGCTCAACCAGGCCGCGAGCGCCACACCGCCGGCGACGACTGCGAACGCCAACGCCCACACGGCCACCCAGCGCGGCGGCAACTGCGGCAGACGCGCCAGCCCGTAGCCGGCCAGCCCCGCCAAGGCAAAATCGGTCAGCAGGATGAAACGGGCCGGCACACGCAGGTTGGCGAACCCCGGCACGTACTGGTAGAGCAGCCGATGGACCGGCGTGTGCTCGCCCAGCGCCACGAGCAGGCCAAACAGACCCAGCGCCGCTAAGAAGCGCGGCCACCCCGCCCGCCCGCGCCACGGCGCCAAGCCCGCCAGGAACAGCGTCACCAGCCCGGCGTAGCCCAATTCGTGCTGGCCGATAAGGGCCAGCCGCCCGGCGACGCCAGCTTCGTGCCGGTCTTCAACGAAGACCCCACGCTCGATGTGTACCTGAACACGCAAGCCCAGCCCCGTATCCGGCTGGTGACCGAGGCGCAACTAGTTGACAACGGTGAGGCGGCCTTTGGCGCAATCCAGACTCCGGGCTTCGACCCCGAGCGCGCCGTGGTGCTCGACACGACCTCCGCCGCCGCGCCGCCGCCGAAGGTTGGCCCGCCGCCGGCCGATGCGCCCACGGTCTTCTACACGGCCTATGCGCCCGAAGCCTACAGCATCGTGGCGCGCACGGCGGCCCCGGCCTACTTGGTGCTCAGCGAAGTCTGGTACCCCGGCTGGCGCGCCTGGGTCGATGGCGTGGAGACGCCGGTGTACCGCGCCAACTTTGCTTTTCGGGCCGTCTACGTGCCGGCCGGGGAGCACACGGTAATTATGCGCTTCGACCCGCCGGCTTGGCGCATCGGTCTGACAATGACACTCGTGACGCTGTTGGCGCTGGCCGGCTGGGCGCTATGGACCTGGCGGCGCAGGCGCGTGGTACGCAGTCAAGTTTGATGGATAAGGAAGTGCGTTGATGCCAAAGACAATTGTGATTACGGGCTGCTCCAGCGGCCTGGGGCGCGCCACCGCGCTGCACTTTGCGGCGCTGGGCTGGCAGGTATGGGCCACCGTGCGTAAAGAGGCCGACCTGAGCGGCCTGCTGGTGGAGGCCATGAGCAAAGGGTGGGGCGAGCGCCTGACGCCCGTTTTGTGCGACATCACTCAGCCGGAGCAGGTGGCGCGGCTGGCGCGGGTGGTGGCCGACGCCACGCCCACGCTCGACGCCCTGCTGAACAACGCCGGCACTGGCTACCCCGGCCCGCTCGAAATCCTGTCGGTCGCCGACGTGCGGACGCAGATGGAAGTCAACACCTTCGCGCACCTGGCCGTCACGCAGGCGCTGCTGCCGCTGTTGAAGCCGGCGCGCGGCACGCTCATCAACGTCAGCAGTATTGGCGGGCGCATTGTGTATCCCATCAACGGCGCGTACCACATGAGCAAGTTCGCGCTGGAGGCCATGAGCGATGCCCTGCGCGTGGAGCTGGCCCCCAGCGGCGTGCGCGTCGTCATTATCGAGCCGGGTTCCAGTCCGACCGCCATTTGGGACACCAGCCTGGAGCGCGGCCTCAACAGCGAGGCGCGCCAGCGGGCGCAGGAATATGCCCCGCTTATGGCGGCGGTGCAGCGCGTGGCCCTGGCCGACGCCAAGCGCGGCTTCCCGCCCGAACAATTCGCGCGCCTGGTCGAGCGCATTGTCACCAGCCGCCGCCCGGCCGCCCGCTACACCATTCCCTGGTTCGTCGGCGCGCTGATCTTCCTGCGCCAGCACCTGCCCGACCGGCTGTGGGATTGGGCCGTGCGGCGCGTGCTCAACTGGTAGCTCCCAAATAAAAAAGGCGCGGGTGGGCAACTGCCCATCCGCGCCTCGGCCTTACCGGCCACCTACAAGTTTAGGATGTTCCGCGCAATCACCAGCCGCTGAATCTCGCTAGTGCCCTCGCCAATCGTCATCAGCCGGGCGTCGCGGTAAATGCGCTCCACCGGGAACTCGGCCGAGTAGCCGTAGCCGCCGTGAATCTGGATGGCGTTGCGCGTCACGCGCTCGGCCATCTCGGTGGCGAACAGCTTGGCCTGCGACGCCGCGACGGTGTAGGGCCGGCCCTGTTGCTTGAGCCACGCCGCCCGGTACACCAGCAGCCGCGCTGCCTCGATCTCGGTGGCCGCGTCGGCCAGCATGAACTGAATGGCCTGGTGCTGCGCGATCGGCGCGCCAAAAGCCTGCCGCTCGCGGGCATACTTCAGCCC